>CAXTDP010000117.1:0-11159 GCA_964242295.1 uncultured Acetobacteraceae bacterium
CCGCCGGGGCGTCCGCGGCATCCTGCGCCGGGGCGCGCACCGCCGCCATCAGCGCGCCCATCAGCACCATGCCCACGCCCAGCACGACCGGGAAAAAGCCCGATCCCATGTTGGTCAAGCTGCCGATCCCGTACTCGACGCCCTTGTAGATGGCGCCGGCGCCGATCAGGGCCATCAACAGCCCGGCATAATGGTCGCGGTTCCTGCTGAAGCGGCTCATGCCCCCATCTCCTGCATCAGGGGGAACAGCGCCGGCTGCCGTTCAAACCCGATGCCCGGCATGTCCGGCAAGCTTAGTGCCCCCTCCGACACCTCCATCCCGTCGGCATAGCCGCCAAAGGCGCCGAACACGCCGGGATAGGCTTCGCAGCCGCCTAGCCCTAAGCCAGCCGCCACCGCAAACGACATCATGTTGCCGCCATGCGGGTAAATGCAGGCGCGGCCGGCGCCCAACGCCTCCAACCGGGTGGTCATCGCGGCATAGGCGGCGATCCCGTAGCTTTGCGGCGGGTCCACCTGCAGCACGTCATGATCCCTGCGGAAGCCGCCGAACGCCAGCAGGTTCTCGACATCGGACAGGCAGAACAAATTCTCTCCCGTCGCCAGCGGCGGGGCGTAGCGTTGCGCCAGCCGGGCGAACTCGCCATAGGCCTGCGGCGCACAGGGTTCCTCGAACCAGCGCAAGCCGTAGGGCGCCAGGCGGTCGGCATACTCGGTCGCGCGGTCAGGCGACAGGGCCGCGTTGGCGTCCACTGCCAAACGCGAGGGGTCGCCGAGGATGGAAATCACGGCGTCTAGCCGGCGGCAGTCATCGTCCAGCGGGACACCGCCGGTCTTGATCTTCAGTGCGGTGTAGCCAGCGTCCAGGTGCCGCCGCACCTCGTCCCGCAACGCCGCAAGATCGTCGCCGGGTTGATACCAGCCACCGCCGACATAGACCGGCACCGTTGTACGCGCCGGCCCCGCGCCGAAGCGTTCCGCCAGCACGCGCCACAGCGGCCGGTCCAGTGCCTTGGCCACGGCGTCCCACACCGCGACCTCGATCGTGCCGATCGGCACCGAGCGCTCGGCATCGCCGCCGGGCTTTTCGCGCAGGGCCATGCGGGCGGCGCATCGCGCCGGGTCCAGCAGGCCGTCGGCGTCCAGCAGCTCGTCCGGGGCGGCCGACAGCAGCCGGGGGATGAACCGCTCCCGCATCGCCGCTCCGCAGGCGTAGCGCCCGGTGGAGTTGAATGCATAGCCGACCACCGGCCGGCCCCCGCGCAGCGCATCGGTGACCACCGCGACCACGGACGTGGTCATCTCCGAGAAATCGAACGCGGCATTGCGCATGGCCGACTGCACCGGCACGGCCCGTTCGTGGATGGCGGTGATCCGCACCGGCGTCAGACCTGGGGGATGCCGGCCTTGGTGATCACGTCGCGCCACTTCGGTATCTCCGAGGCGATCCGCTTGGCGAATGCCTCGGGCGTGCTCGCCACCACCTCCAGCCCGGCATCATGGAGCTGGGCGGCGATCTTCGGGTCCTGCAGGATCTCGACCGATGCCTTGGCCAAGGCCGCCACGATGCCGGGCGGGGTCTTGGCAGGCGCGAGGAATGCCTGGAACGTGTCGGCCACGAAATCGGGGTAGCCCAATTCGAGCATCGTCGGCACCTCCGGCAGGTCGAACCAGCGCTTCTCACCGGTCACGGCCAGCGGCAGCAGCGAGCCGGACGCGACCAGCGGCCGGGCCGGAGGCAGGGCGACGCAGGCAACTGGGGTGGTGCCGCCCAGCACTGCCTGCACAGCCGGCCCGGCGCCGCCGAATGGCACGGACGTCATGGCGATGCCGGCCTTCAGCTTCAGCAGCTCGCCTGACAGTTGCGGCGTGGTGCCGATTCCGGGATTGGCATAGGTGACAGCGGCCGGGTCGGCCTTGCAGCGGGCCACCAGGTCGGCGATGGTTTTGATGCCCGAGGTCGGGTTGGCGACGAACAGGTTGGGCGAGGTGCCGAGTTCGCTGATCGGCGCGAAGTCGGCGAATGCATCGTAGGGACAGCGCTTGTACAGGCTCGGGTTGACCACGAACGCGCTGGAGTCAATCAGCAGGGTGTAGCCGTCCGGCTCCGCGCGGGCGACAAAGGCGGTGCCGATGTTGCCGCCGGCGCCTGGCCGGTTGTCAACGATCACCGACCCGTTCAGCTTCGCGCCCAGGTAGTTCGCAAGGATGCGGGCCATGATGTCCGTAGGCCCCGCGGGCGCGAACGGCACGATCACCCGCACCGGCCGGGCCGGGTAGTCCGCGGCACGGGCGGACGGCGTGGCCGCAATGGTCGCCAGGGCGGTCACGGCTGCCCGCCTTGTCATCAACTTGGTCATCGCACCCTCCCATCGGCGCGCGGTCTATGCCGCGCTGCCGAGTTGACGTCAGCGTATCACAATCGGGTTCAGCGGGGAGCCGACTGCACCGGTGATCGGCAGGGCCGGCGCCACGAACAGGAACTCATAAACCTTGTCGGCGGCGCAGGCGCGGGCCAACTCATCGAGCTTGAAGATCTCGCCCATGGTCAGGCCCATGATCGGGATGCAGATCCAGTGCCAGGGCTGGTTGATGCCGTCGGTGTTGTTGGGCCGCACCTCGACGCCCCAGGTGTCGGTCGCGACGGCTGCAACCTGCTTCTCCTGCAGCCAATCCAGCGTCTCGAAGTCGAGGCCGGGCGCATCGCCGCCGGGGTAGCCGTCCCATGACCCGGCCGCCAGGCACTGCTCCATCTGACCCGTGCGGACCAGCAGGTGGTCGCCGCGTCCCACCGACACCCCCTGCGCCGCGCAGCACGCGTCCAGCACGTCGTTCTTGATCGCGTAACCCTCCGGCAGCCACTCGATGCCGAGGTGGCGCGGAATGTCCAGCAGCACGCCGCGTCCGACCATCTTCTCCTTGGTATGGTGGATGCCGGCCTTGGCGGCGCCGAACGACGACACCTCACGGCAGTCGTAGCCGTTCCACATGTTGTTGTCGTAGAAGATGTGGCCCAACCCGTCCCAGTGCGTCCCGGCCTGCAAGGGGAACAGCACCATGTCGTCGGCGGAGCGGATCCCCCGCTTGTCAAGCGTGCCGCTGTATGCGTCGGAGCCGCTGCGCAGCATGGTATGCACCGGGTTGAAGCGCCCAACCGGCGGGAACTTGGTCTTGCCGCCCTGCGGCCCGTCCTTGTCGTAGTTGAGCGCGAGCGAGATCACCTGCCCCGTCCGGACCAGCCGCGCCGCCGCCACGATGTCGTCGGCCGTGGTGTAGTTGAGGGTGCCGACCTGGTCGTCCGGCCCCCACTTGCCCCAGTTCTTGAGGCGCGCCGCAG
Source organism: uncultured Acetobacteraceae bacterium (assembly GCA_964242295.1). Classification (GTDB taxonomy): domain Bacteria; phylum Pseudomonadota; class Alphaproteobacteria; order Acetobacterales; family Acetobacteraceae; genus DASWOJ01. The sequence continues at coordinate 3,338 of CAXTDP010000117.1, forward strand.
TGGCGTCCAGTTCGGTCCGGGTCACGCGGGTCGGGGCTTTGACGTCAATGTCCATGCTGTCCTCCTGAAACTGCTTTCTTGCGCCGCGTGCGGCGTAGGGGGGTGACGGGCGGGGCGGACCGGAAGCCTGCGGCCAGGAACGGCACCAGGCGCTGCAGCGCCGCATCCACATCGCCCGGATCGCACAGTCCGTCAGTCATGGACTGGATGCGGCCGGGGTCGGCCATGGTGTAAACCATGCTGCCGAGCAGGAAATGGAAACGCCAGGCGAGTTCCACCGGCGCCAGGTCCGGAAGCAGGGCCTGCAATGCGGCGAGATACTGCCGGCCGGACTCGTCGAAGGCGTCGGCCAGGATACGGCGGCTGAACGCCTGCGGCTCGGTTGCCAAGCGCGCGCGCAGCTTGACGAACACCTTGCCGCCGAACTCGGAGCCGACCGTCAGTGCGGGGCGCAGGAACGCCTCGATCACCGGTTCCAGCGACGCGTTCCCGCTGACCTGGATTTCGGCCAGCAGGCGCATCCGTTCGGCCGCGATCGGCCGGGCGCGGGCGGCAAAGATGGCCGCGAGCAGCTTCTCCTTCTCGCCGAAATGGTAGTTGAGCGCTGCCAGGCTGACCTGGGCCACGGATGCGATGTCACGGATGCTGACGCCATTCCAGCCATGGGCGGCGAACAGCTCCTCGCCTGCGTCCAGCAACCGCTGCCGCACCGGCCTTCCATCGTTCCCGCCCGTCTCTCCCATTCCGCGCCTTGACTAGTATGAACGTTCGTATAGCGTCGTTGCACACCGGCCGCTTGTCAAGCGGCCTACTGCAGCAGGGCCAACCCAACAGGGCCAAGGCAATAGGAAGCGTCCATGAGCAAGACCATCGTGAGCTGCGCGGTCACGGGAAACCAGACCACGCTGGCCCAGCATCCCGGCCTTCCCTGCACGCCGCAGCAGATCGCCGACGCCTGCATCGGTGCCGCCAAGGCTGGGGCCGCCATCACCCACATCCACGTCCGCTACGACGATGGGCGGCCCTCGATGGAGCTGGCGCACTACAAGGAGGTGGTGGACCGCATCGGCAGCAGTGGCACGGACGTCATCATCAACCTGACCACCGGTCCCGGCCAGCGCTTCATTCCTGGCAAGGACGATCCGAGCGTCGCGGCACCCGGCACCACCCTGATGGCGCCGATGCGCCGGGTCGAGCATGTGGTGGCGCTGCGGCCCGAGATCTGCACGCTGGACCTGAACACCATGTGGTCCGGCACGTCCGCCGTGATCAACGCGCCCGAAAGCATCGCCACCATGGCAAAGGCGATGAAGGAGGCCGGCAGCAAGCCCGAGCTGGAAGTGTTCGACAGCGGCGACATCCAGCTCGCCAAGCAGCTCATCAAGGATGGCGTACTGGACAGCCCTGCGCTGTTCCAGATCGTCACCGGCATCCGCTACGGGTTCGAGATGACGCCGCAGACCATGGCCTATGCGCGGTCCATGCTGCCGCCCGACGCCGTTTGGGCTGGGTTCGGCATCGGACGTATGGTGTTCCCGATGGTGGCACAGGCGTTCCTGCTGGGCGGCCACGTCCGTGTCGGGCTGGAGGACGGCGTCAATCTGCGGCGCGGCATGCTGGCGCCGGACAACGCGGCGATGGTCGCCAAGGCGGTCCACATCATAGACGAACTGGGCGGCGAGGTCGCGACAGTTGCCGAGGCCCGTGCCATGCTGGGCCTCAAAGCGCGGTAGCGCCTTCAACGCTGACCGCGCGGCACGGCGGCGGACGGAAAACCCGTGCCACAGGGAGGACGACATGGCCACAAGAAGAGGGTTTCTCGGCGCAGGCTTGGCATTCTGCGGCTGCTGCATGCTGGACCGTGCCCACGCCCAGCAAGCGGCGCCGGTACGGCGGCCTGTCATGCTCGGCGGCCAGGCGGTCCGGACGATCGACACTCATGCCCACTGCATCTTCCAGGATGCGCTCGCCCTGGTGGGCGGTGCCGGCCAGAACATCGTCCCACCCACAAGAGGCGTGGACGAGCATTTCCTGCTCAAGGGCGTGGACGGGCGGCTGCGCTCCATGGACGAGATGGGCATTGACATGGAGGTGCTGTCCATCAACCCATTCTGGTATGGCGCCGACCGCGACACCGGCGGCAAGATCGTGGCAATTCAGAATGCCCACCTGGCGGAGTTGTGCGCCGCCCACCCCGATCGCTTCGGCGCCTTCGCCTCGCTGACCCTGCAGTTTCCTGACCTGGCGGTGAAGCAGCTCGAGGAGGCGATGAAGCTGCCCGGCATCCGCGGCGCCGCGATCGGCGGCAGCGTGCTGGGCGCGAGCTTCACCGAGCCGCGCTTCCGCCCGGTCCTCGCCAAGGCGGCGGAACTGGGCGCGGTGCTGTTCATCCACCCGCAGGCGATCTCGGAGCTGAACCCCCGCCTGGCCGGCAATGGCTGGATGGGCAACACCATCGGCAACCCGCTGGAAACCACCATCGCCCTCGAACACCTGATCTTCGAGGGCGTGCTGGACCAGTTGCCCAACCTGAAGGTCCTGGCAGCCCATGGCGGCGGCTTCCTGCCCTCCTACGCCCCACGCATTGACCATAGCTGCTTCGTATCGCTGCAGAACTGCAACCCCGGCATCGTCCTGAAAAAGCAGCCGAGCGAATACCTGAACCAGATGTACTACGACGCCCTGGTGTTCACGCCCGAGGCGCTGCGGCACCTGGTGGCGCAGGTCGGCAGCAGCCAGATCGTGCTCGGCACCGACTTCCCGATCCCATGGGAGCTGCACCCGGTGGACATGGTCCTGGCCACGACCTCCCTGAGCCAGGCGGAGATGGTCGCCATCCTTGGCGGCAATGCCGCCGGGTTGATGGGGATGCCGGCATGAAGGCGCTCGCCTGTTTGCTGGCCTGCCTGGCCCTTGCCGGCCCGGCCCGGGCGCAGGACTATCCGCGCCGGCCCATCCGGCTGCTGGAGCCGCTGGCCGCCGGCAGCGCGGTGGACGTGGTGACCCGGATCGTCGCCGACCGGATTGGCCGCATCCTCGGCGGCAGCTTGTTCGTGGACAACCAGCCGGGCGCGGCCGGGCTGCTGGGCATGCGCGCCGGTGCCCACGCGGCGCCGGACGGCTACACGATCCTGGCGGTCAACGACAGCGTGGTGACGGTGCTGCCGAACATACGCACCGATGCCGGCTATGACCCCCGCAAGGCATTCGTGCCGATCGTGCAGATGGTCCGCATCCATTGGGCGCTGGTGGCCAGCCCGTCGCTGGGCGCTGTCACGCTCACGCAGTTCATCGCCGCGGCCAAGGCGAAGCCGGGCGCCATTGATTTCGCGTCGGGCGGCCAGGGCAGTCCCCAGCACATCGCGATGGAGCTGCTGATGCGGGCTGCCGGCATCAAGCTGCAGCACGTGCCGTTCCGCGGCACCACCCCGGCCCTGAACGAGGTCGTGGCCGACCACATCCCGGTCATGTTCACCGCCCTGCCCACGCCGCTGCCGTTCCTGGCTGACCACCGGCTGACGATCCTGGGGGTGGCGGACCCGAAGCGCCTGCCGACCCTGCCGGACACGCCCACCCTCGCCGAAAGCGGCTTGCCGGGGTTCGAGTTCACGGCCTGGGGCGCTCTGCTGGCGCCCGCCGGAACGCCACCGGAGATCGTGGCGAAGCTGAACGCCGCCGCCAACGCCGCGCTGGCCGATCCGGAGGTGGTGAAGCAGCTCGGTGATCTCGGCTACGAGGTGGTCGGCGGGCCGCCGGCGACGCTCCAGGCGTTGATCGCGCAAGATTACCAAGCCAAGGGGAATATCCTGCGTGCCGCCAACATCCACTCCGAATGAGGCCGCCCCGAAGGCCGCCGTCATCCGTCCCCGTGACCAGCCGGTGGCGGACCGCGGCGGCGGCAACCGGACCATCCCGCTGGTGATGCCCGGCATCGGTGCGCGCCAACTGATCAACGGCATCACCGTGATCGCGCCGGCCGGAGCGATCGGGGAGCACTTCCACGATTGCGAGGAGAGCGTGATCGTCCTGGACGGCGCGGCCGTCGCGGTGATCGGCGGGACCGAGCATCCGGCCGGACCAGGCGATACGTGTTGGATTCCTCCCGGCATGGCGCACTACTTCCGCAACGCTTCAACGACCGAGCCGCTGCGCATCTTCTGGACCTATGCCTCCGTCACGGCCACGCGCACGCTGGTCGCCACCGGCGAAACCCGCCCGGTTGCTGCCGAGCACGCCGCCGACAAGCTGCTCCATCCGTGACGCGCCTGGTGCCGGCGCCCGCCCTGGCGGGTTGGATCGGGCGTGCCCTGGCGGAGGTCGGGTTGCCGGGTGCCGACGCGGCGCAGATCGCGGCGCTGATGACGGAGGCCGACCTGATCGGCGCCGACGCGCACGGGGTGTTCCGGCTGCCGCAGTATGTCCGCCGGATCGAGGGTGGGGCCGTCAACCGCACGCCATCCATTCGGGTCCAACGCACCGCCGCCGCGACCGCGCTGGTGGACGGCGACAACGGCATGGGCCACCTGGTGATGGCGCGTGCTGCGGCCACCGCGGCCGAACTCGCGCAGGAGGCCGGCGTCGGCTGGGTGGGCGTGCGCCGATCCAACCACGCCGGCCCGGCCTCGCTTTATGCGGCGATGCCGCTGGCGCACGGCATGATCGGAATCTACTCCGCTGTCGCCAGCGCCAACCACATGGCGCCGTGGGGCGGAGTGTCGTCGCTGCTCGGCACCAACCCGCTGGCCGTCGCCATCCCGGCGGGGGACGCGGCGCCCGTGGTGCTGGACATCGCCACCACGGTAGTGTCCTACGGCACCGTCAAGAACCACGCCCTGCAAGGCAAGCCCATGCCGGAAGGCTGGATGATAGACCGCCAGACCGGCGCGCCGTTGACGGACTTTGCGCGCAGCACGGACGGCGTCCTGGTGCCGATCGGCGGCTACAAGGGCGCCGGGCTGGCGCTGGTGCTGGGGCTGCTGGCCGGCACGCTGAACGGCGCGGGCGTCGGCAAGGCCGTGGTGGACTTCAACGCCGACGACAGCTCCGAATCCAACACCGGCCACTTCATCCTGGCGCTGGACGTAAGCCGCTTCATTGACCCGGCCGTTTTTGCCGCCGCCGTGGTGGCCCACCTGGACGAACTGCGCGGTTCAGACCGCCTGCCCGGCGTGGACGCGATCCGCTTGCCAGGCGAGGAGCGCGCCCGGCGCTGGGCCGCCCGATCCCGTGACGGCATCCCTCTAATCCCCGCGCTTGCGGCGGTGCTGGACAGGCTCGGCGCAAAGCTGGGGATTGGCCCGCCGTAGCTGCCGACCTGGCTACTCCGGCGGCGCCGCGAACATGGCGCCGAGCGCGTCGTGCTCCGTCAGCCACGCGTACTCCTGGGCCTGCACCAGCGCCAAGGAGCGCCCGAACTCGATGGCGCCCATCGGACGGCCATACACGTGGGCATGGACCGTGATGTCGAGGCAGGCGGGACGCCGAGCCAGCGCCGGCCAGCCGTCCAGGATGCGGGCCACGGTGCGGGTGTAGCTTTCAGGCTCGTTGCCGTAGCGGACACTCAGCGGCATGTCGTTTACCTCCATGGTGAACGGCACGGCGGTGATCGGGCCGTGCGCCGTGTGCATCGGGCGCGGCAGGTCCTGGTCGAAGAAGTCGCTGTGCCATCCCATTCCGGCTGCGGCCAGCAGCTCCGTCGTGCGCGCGCTGGGGGTGCAGCGCGGGCTGATCCAGCCGCGGGGGCGCTGGCCGCCGGCGGCCTCCAGCGAGGCGATGCAGCGATGGATGTCGCGTGTCTCGTCCTCCACGCCCTGCGTCGCCGGGATCGTCTGCTGGCCCCAGCCATGGGCGGCCACGACATGGCCTGCCGATGTGATCGCGCGCATCAGCCCGGCATGCGGCTCCGCCAGTACGCCGCTGACGTAAAACACGGCACGGACCCCGGCGGCGGCAAGCACGTCCAGCAGCCGCCATGCCCCGGCGTTGGCGCCGTAAGCCGCCCAGGACAGCGCCTGCAGGTCGGTCGTGCCCGGCTTCAGCACGTTGCCCATGGGGCCGACGCCGGGTGCGGCGCCATCGCTCCAGCCCTCCAGCATCACGCTGACGGAAACTGCCAGGCTGCGGTTGTCCGGCCAGCCGGATGGTAGCGTTTGGGTCATGGCGCCTCGTGTGCCGTGCAGGCTGGCGCGGGTCAAGCAACCGCTCATGGCGATCCTGTGGGCAGTGCCAAAGCCCCGGGCTGACGCTATACCCACCCTGCGAAGCCTCATGGCAGATAAAGGCATCAGGCTTTGCACGGGCTGCTGCGGACTTTACGGAGCCGGGTGAAGCCGCCTCGGCCGGACGAACAAGCCCGCTACCCTGATCGGAGATACCCAATGAGGATTGATCTTTCCGGCAAGACCGCCATCGTCACCGGCTCGACCGAGGGTATCGGCTTCGCCATCGCCAAAGGCCTCGCAAAGTCAGGGGCGACGGTGGTGGTGAACGGCCGGACCGACGCCAAGGTCGCTGCCGCGGTGACCCGCCTGGGCGGCCCTGCGCGCGGGGTCGCTGCCGACCTCGGCACGCCGGAGGGCCACGCCGTACTCGTCGCCGCCGAGCCTGAGGCCGACATCGTCGTCAGCAACCTCGGCATCTTCCAGCCCTCCGACTTCTTCGACACCGACGATGCCGTATGGGACCGGCATTGGCAGGTGAACGTCATGGCCGGGGTACGCCTGGCCCGCACCTATCTGCCGGGCATGCAGGCGAAGGGCTGGGGCCGCTTCCTGCTGCTGGGGTCGGAGTCCGCCTTCAACATCCCGGTCGAGATGATCCATTACGGCGTCAGCAAGACCGCCGACGTGGCGCTTGCCCGCGGACTTGCCAAGCGCATGGCTGGCACCGGCGTGACGGTGAACTCGGTCCTGCCCGGCCCGACGCTGTCCGAAGGCGTTGCAGCGATGCTGGAGGAGGAACGCGCCCGCAGCGGCCGCCCGGTCGAGGAGGTCGCGGCGGACTTCGTCACTGCCCACCGGTCCAGTTCGATCATCCGCCGGGCCGCGACGGTTGAGGAGGTGGCGAACATGGCCGTCTATCTCGCGTCGCCCCAGGCAGCGGCGACCACTGGCGCCGCGGTGCGGGTTGATGGCGGCGTGATCGACTCGTTGTGAGGCCGCAAGCCTATCAAGCCGCACATCGCCGCCAGCGCGGCCGACGACTTCGAGAAAACGACGGGCAGATGTGCGGCGACATCGAGCGGATGCCGCGCGGAACGGCGATCCCGGACCGTGACGTCGTGGTGGCGTGAGAGGCGCCGACACACTGAGTCGGGCTCGATGTAGGCAGGTTTCGGTGAAGGCCGGCAGTCACGACAATAAAAGAATAAGGAGGCCGGGCTGCCTTATTCCAAGTATATCCGACTGCCCGGCCAATTATCCCGGAGCATAACTTCAGAACACGGTCACGAGCGGACGTTCCGATCTGTAGCATCAGCTATGCCACCCCCGTAGACCCAAACCCCCGCTCCCCCCGCACCGTCCCATCCAGCTCCTCCGCCTCCACCAGCACCAACTGCGGCGCCGGCGCGATCACCGCCTGGGCAATCCGGTCCCCGCGAGCGATCGGGAACGCCTCCGTCCCCAAATTGACCAGGCACACCATCAGCGGCCCGCGATAGTCGCTGTCCACCGTTCCCGGGCTGTTGATGACCGTCACGCCATGCCGGGTCGCCAGGCCCGAGCGCGGACGCACCTGCATCTCCCACCCATGCGGCACCGCCACCGCGAACCCGGTCAGCACCACGTGCCGCGCCCCGGGTGCGATGACGGCCGCGATCGTC
>CAXTDP010000118.1:0-11128 GCA_964242295.1 uncultured Acetobacteraceae bacterium
CGGACCGCGCCGAAGCCGCCATGCTGGTAGTAGTGCAGGTCCGAGCCGCAGATGCCGCCCGCCCGTATGCGGACCTTCACGTCGTGCGGGCCGACCGGGGGAATGTCTGCGTCCTCGATCCGCAGGTCGTGGGGGGCATGGATGACGGCGGCTTTCATGGGGTGCTCCTCTTGGAGTGATGATTTGGATGGCGGCCTGCAGGCCCGGACAGCGCCAGCGCTTTCCGCCACTGGCCGGCGAGGCATTGTGTATCCCTCACCCAACCCGTCCGGTCCCGGGCTGGGTAGGTGCCGCTATGGGGGCACTTTCAGGTTGCAGTCGAACAGGGCGGGATCGTCCCAGCCATCCAGCAAGTCGAACATGCCCTCCAAAAACCCGATCAGCGAGTCCGACGCGGCGGCGGCCTCCGCCACGCGCCCAGCGGCCACCGCCTCCACGATGGCGAGGTGGCCCCGCAGCGTGCCGCCGAGGTCGTCCGGGTGGACCCGGCTGTGGTAGATCCAGCCGATCCGGCGGAAGATCGTGTGCAGCGGCCGCAGCGTGGCCTCCAGGAACGCCTCCCCAGCAGCGGCGATCAGCAGGCGGTTGATCCTCTGGTCCAGCGCGTTGAACGCACCGACGTCCATCTCGCCACCGCGGTCGCGGAGCGCCTCCGCGATGGCTGCCAAGTCACTCCGGTGCGCGTCGCCTGCCCGCTCCGCCGCCAGGCGCACCACGAACCGTTCCATGTCGCCCCGCAGGTGCAGCAGGGTGCGCTCGCGTCCCAGGTTAATGGGGGCGACCTGGATGCCGTGCCGGGGCCGAATGCGGATCAGCGTGTCGGAGGCGAGGCGGCTGACCGCCTGGTGCATCGGCGTGCGCCCGATGCCGGTCTGCGCCTGCAGGTCCTGGATGGACAGGAACAGGCCGGGCGGCAGGGCGCAGGTGACGATCAGCTCCTCCAGGCGGTCATAGGCCAGGTCGGACAGATTCGTGCGGCCGCCGTCCGGGCGCAGTGCCTTCGCCCTGGCCAGGCGCGTTGCCGCATCCAGGCGCGTCATCATCGCTCCTCCATCCCGCGCCGATGCTAGGCGAAGCCCCCGCTGCACGGAAGCGGCTTGTGATATTTCACAGCCGACGGTAGCGTTCGAAGGTCAAAGCAGGTGCAGCCGGCACGGGCGCAGCCGCAGCGCCAACGATGCGGCAAGGGGGGGAGACGGATGAAGATCACCGGCATCGAGACGCTGCGCACGGCCGAGTTCGCCAACGTCCTATGGGTCCGCGTCCACACCGACGCCGGCGTGACCGGCCTGGGCGAAACGTTCTACGGGGCCGGCGCCGTCGAGGCGCACCTGCATGACGTGCTCGCCCGGCGCCTGCTGGGCCGCAATCCCCTGCATATCGAGGCGCTGCACCGCGAGATGCTGAACCTACCGATGGCCCAGGCCAGCACAGGGGTTGAATACCGGGCGGCATCGGCGGTGGACATCGCGCTGTGGGACCTGTTCGGCAAGGTGTGCAACCAGCCGGTGCATCAGATGCTGGGCGGGCTGTGCCGGCCCCGGCAGCGCATCTATAACACCTGCGCCGGCTACGGCTACGTCCGGTCCAACGACATCAAGCCGGTGTCCACCTGGAACTTCGACGACTCCGCCGGCCCCTATGAGGACCTGCAGGGCTTCATGACCGATGCGGGTGCGGTCGCGGAAAGCCTGCTTGAGTCCGGCGTCACCGCCATGAAGATCTGGCCCTTCGACCCCGCCGCCATCGAGAACGACGGCCTGCACATTACGCCCGCACAGCTCAAGGCGGCGCTCGACCCCTTCGAGCGCATCCGCCGTGCGGTGGGCGACGGGATGGAGATCATGGTGGAGTTCCACTCGCTCTGGAACCTGCCGATGGCCAAGAAGCTGGCGAAGTATCTCGAACCTTATCATCCCACCTGGTTCGAGGACCCGATCCGGATGAACTCGCCGCAGGCCCTGGCGGAGTATGCGCGCGGTACGGACGTATGGGTCTGCGCCAGCGAAACCCTGGGCAGCCGGTTCGCCTACAAGGACTACCTGGACCGTGACGCCATCGGGGTCGTGATGGCCGATCTGTGCTGGACCGGCGGGTTGACGGAGGGGCGCAAGATCGCCGCAATGGCCGACACCTACCACCGGCCCTTCGCGCCGCATGACTGCGTGGGACCCGTGGGCTTCGTCGCCGGCATCCACGCCTCGTTCAGCCAGCCCAACACGCTGATCCAGGAAAGCGTGCGGGCGTTCTACACTGGATGGTACAAGGAGTTGGTGACGGTGATGCCCGACATACGCGGCGGCTACGTGTATCCGATGGAAGGGCCGGGCCTGGGCACCGAGCTGCTGCCGGCAGTGTTCGAGCGCCCGGACCTCATCGTGCGCCGGTCGGAGGCATAGGGCATGTCCACGCATCTGTTCGACCTGACGGGGCGCACCGCCCTCGTCACGGGATCATCGCGTGGGCTTGGGCGCGCAATGGCGGAGGGGCTGGCGCAGGCCGGGGCCGCCGTGGTGCTGAACGGCGCCGACGCCGGGCGGCTGGCGGAGGCCGCGGCGGCTATGCGCGGCGCCGGGCACATGGTGCACGAGGCGCGGTTCGACGTGACGGACGAGGTGGCGGTGACCGCGGCCTTCGCGGCGCTGGACGCGCAGGGCATCGCCGTGGACATCCTGGTGAACAACGCCGGCATCCAGTTCCGCCGCCCGATGGTGGAGCTGGACACAGCGGACTGGCGCCGGGTGATCGAAACCAACCTGACCAGCGCCTTCGTGATAGGTCGAGAGGCCGCGCGGCGCATGATCCCCCGCGGGCACGGCAAGATCGTCAACATCGGCTCGCTGACCAGCGCGCTCGCCCGGGCTACCGTCGCGCCGTACACGGTCGCCAAGGGCGGCATCAAGATGCTGACCCAGGCCATGACGGCGGAGTGGGCCGCCCACGGCATCCAGGCCAATGCCATCGGTCCCGGCTACATGCTGACGGACATGAACCAGGCGCTGGTGGACAACCCGGAGTTCAACGCCTGGGTGGTTGGCCGCACCCCCGCCAGGCGCTGGGGCAAGCCGGACGAGCTTGTGGGAACCGCCGTGTTCCTGGCCTCTGCCGCATCAGATTACGTCAACGGGCAGATCATCTACGTAGATGGCGGGATGCTCGCCGTGCTCTGACACCACAACCAAGCCGAGCCGGGCGGAGACCTGGGCGGACAACCAACGAGGGAGGAAACACAATGGCATCCAGCATCACACGCCGCGCCACCCTGGCCGGGGCCACGGCGGTCCTGGCCGCGCCCGCACTGATCGGACGCGCCTACGCCGCCACCACGCTCAAGGTATCCACCTCCTTCCCGAACGACCCTAAGTTCTCCACCGCGCGCATCTGGTATGACCTGTTCCTGCCCCGGCTGAAGGCCGCCACCGACGGCCAGGTCACGACGCAGTTCTTCCCGGACAACCAGTTGGGCCAGGAAGCGGACGTGGTGAACCAGGTGAAGCTGGGCGTCATAGATTTGACGCTGCTCGGCACGCCGATCTGGGCCAACATCGTGCCCGAGTTCGGCGTCTTCGACCTTGGCTACGTGTTCGCGGACTATGACCACATGCGTCGGGCCGGGGCGACGCCCGCCGGCCAGGCGCTGCTCCAATCCCTGGTGCAGAAAGCGGGCGCGCACCTGCCGGCGCTGGGCCGCAACCTCGGCGCGCGCAACTTCGTCACCAAGTTTCCTGTGACCGACCCGGCCAGCCTGTCGGGCCGCAAGATACGCTGCTTGCCCACACCGGTGGTGACGGAGACGGTGCGGCTGATGGGGGCGGCGGCGACGCCGATGGCCTTCGGCGAGATCTACACCGGCCTGCAAGCGGGAGTGATTGACGGGCTGGAGCACGACGCGCCCACCGTGCTGTCGGCCAAGTTCTACGAAACCGCCAAGAATTTCACCCTGACCCGGCACATTCACAACCCATTCGGCTGCTTCGTCAGCGACCGCACCCTGAAGCGCCTGCCCGCCGCTCAGCGCGACGGCCTGTTGCAGGCAGTGCGGGACACGACGGACGAGTTCTTCACCCGCGCCGCCCAGGTGGAGACCGACGCCCTAGAAGAGCTGAAAAGCAAGGGTGTCACGGTGGCGGAATGCGACCGTGCCGTGTTCCGCGACCGGGTGCGCCCGATGTGGGACCGCTTCGTAGAGAAGACGCCCGGCGCCAAACCCATGTTGGACGCTATCCGCTCCACCGAAAGCGCCTGAGCCATGGACGTGGTCCCGGCTGGTGGCGCCGTGACGGTCCGCCTGGGCGCGTGGTCCCGTTTCGTGGCCCTGTTGCTGGTAACGGTGGAAGTGCTGGCTGCCTTCCTGCTGGCCGCCGACCTGATTGTTGTGATGTTCTCCGTGCTGGCCCGCTTCTTCTTCGACTCACCGCCGGTGTGGAGCGACGACGCGGCCCGAACCCTGCTGCTCGCCGTCAGCTTCCTCGGTGCCGCGGCGGCGCTGGCGCGTGGGGAAAACGCGGGCGTCACTTTCTTCGTCGACCGGCTGGGCACCCGTGCGCGTGGACGCACCGACGCGCTGGTCGGTGTTGTGGTCGTACTCGTCGCTGCTGCGCTGTCGTGGAACGGCGTGGTGCTGCTGCTCGACACCTCCGGGCAGACGGTTGGCGCGGGCGTGCCGCAGGAGCTGTTCTTCGCGCCGCTGTGCCTGGCGGCCATCGCCATGACGGTGTTCGCCCTGGACAGCCTGCGCGGGCACCGCGTGGCTGACCTCGCGGGTGCCGCCGCCCTTGTGGCGGCGATCGCCGGGGCGTGGTGGGCCTGGTCCGCACTGGCGCCGGACAGCCTGCCCGGCCTGCTGCCGGCGATGGGCATCGCCTTCGTCGCAGCGCTGGCGGTGGGCGTCCCCATCGCCTTCGTGCTGGCCCTGTCCACGCTGGTGTTCATCTGGGGCGGCGACATGCTGCCCGGCGAGTTCTTTGCCCAGCAGCTTGCCCGCGGCATAGACAATTTCGTGCTGCTGGCTGTGCCGTTCTTCATCCTGGTCGGCTACCTCATGGAGGCGAACGGCATGTCCGTGCGCCTGATCGGACTGCTGCAGCGCGGGGTCGGCCGGCTGCGTGGTGGGCTGGACGTAGTCATGGTGCTCAGCATGGTCGTGTTCTCCGGCATTTCCGGCTCCAAAATGGCGGACGTGGCGGCCGTAGGGTCGGTGCTGGTGCCAGCGGCACGGAAATCCGGACAGAAGCCCGGCGACGCGGTGGCGCTGCTGGCGGCCTCGGCGGTGATGGCCGAGACGATCCCACCCTGCGTCAACTTGATCATCCTGGGCTTTGTCGCCAACCTGTCCATCGGCGGGCTGTTCATGGCCGGGCTGGTGCCTTCGGCATTGATGGCGCTCGCGTTGATCATCCTGGTGATTATTCTGGGGCACCGCAGCACGGATGTGGCCCTCGTCGGTCCGCAAGCGGGCAGCACCGCCAGGATGTGGGGCAGCGGCCTGGCTGCTGCCGGGTTGATCGTGCTGATCTTCGGCGGCTACCGGTCAGGCTTCGCCACGGCGACGGAAATCTCGGCCTTCGCCGTCGTCTACGCCTTGCTCGTGGGAGCGGTGGCGTTCCGGGAAACGACATGGCGAGGCACCGCGGCCGTCATGCGGCACGCGGCCGTGCGGTCGGGCATGGTGCTGTTCATCGTGTCTACCGCGCAGGGCCTCGCCTACGTGCTGACCCTGCAGCAAGTGCCCCACGCCATCGCCGAGGTGCTGGTGCAGGTGTCCGCCGCGCACGGAAGCTGGGTATTCCTGCTGCTGTCCATCGTGATCCTCGTGGTGATGGGATCGGTGTTGGAGGGTGCCGCAGCCCTCATCATATTCGGCCCGCTGCTGATGCCCGTGGCCCGGCAGCTTGGCGTGGACCCACTGCACTACGGCATCGTGCTGGTGATCGGCATGGGCATCGGCCTGTTCGCGCCGCCGCTTGGGCTGGGGCTGTACGGGTCCTGCCTGATTGGCGGAGTGCGGCTGGAGGAAACGGTCGTGCCGATCATGAAGTATCTCGGCCTGCTGCTGCTGTGCCTGCTGGTGATCGCCTTCGTGCCGCAGCTCACGACCACCCTGCCGCGCCTGGCGGGATATTGAGAGCGGGCCAGCCCATGCGGGTGTTCGTGACCCACGCGGACGCTGCGTTCGACCGTTATTTCGGGGATCGTGCGTTGGCAGCGCTGCGGGAGCATGCGGAGGTCGTCCGCAACAGCGCCGGGTGCGTCCTGCAAGGGGAAGGGCTGGCGCGCGCGGCGGCCGGTTGTGAGGTAGTGATCGCCGATCGGGCGACGCCGGGGACCATCGCGACCTTTGCTGCCGCGCCGGGCCTGCTGGCGTTTCTGCGCTGCGCCGTGGACATCAGCACCGTGAACCTGACGGCGGCTAGCGCGCACGGCATCCTGGTGACACGGGCCACGCCGGGCTTCACCGAAGCCGTGGCGGAACTCGGCATCGGTATGATGGTCGCCTTAGCAAGGAACCTGATCGGCGCGGCGGATGGCGCCAGCGCCGCACGGCCGCAGGTGGGCGTGCAGCTTTCGGCTGCCACGCTGGGGCTGATCGGCTTCGGTCGCATTGCCCGGCGCATGGCGGCGCTGGCGCAGGCGTTCGGCATGACGGTCATAGCCCACGATCCTTATGCTCCCGGTGACCCGCCCGGCATTTCGTTCATGTCGCTGGATAAACTGCTGGCCCAGGCCGACTTCGTGGTGTGCCTGGCAGCCGCCACGCCAGACACCACTAACTTGATGGACACCGGCGCTTTCGGACGAATGAAGCAGGGAGCACGCTTCATCAACTTGGCCCGCGGCGAACTGGTGGACGAGGCCGCACTGGAGGACGCGCTGGACAGCGGGCGCCTGGCTGGGGCGGCGCTGGATGTCGGACTGGCGCCGGACCAGATGCCCTCGCCCCGGCTGGCCCAGCGCCCGGACGTGTTGGCCACTCCTCACATCGGCGGCTTAACCCGGCAAGCCGCGGAACACCAGGCGATGGACACCGTGCGCCAAGTGGCGGCGCTGGTGGCCGGAACCCTTCCCGAGGGCGCCGTAAACCCCGAAAGCTGCCACCGTCTGTTGCGGCGATGGGGCAAGGACGGCCCTGGCGCGCCCTGCTTAACCTGACCGGAACCGTTCCACCACCAGCTTTACCCGCCATATCAGTTTCGACATAGCTCACCCTCGCCCCGTAAGCTCGAGAGCATGCAAAGCAGTGGAGGTTTGTTCCTGCTGGGGTAGGTTTCGGGCTCACGGGGAAGGTGAGCTGGTGGCGAAGCTGGTGTGGCGGGTGAAGCTGGTGGCGGAGTTGCAGGCTGGGGTGACAACGGAGGTGGAGGTCGGCCGCTTCGAGCGCGATGAACAGGCCAGCGTGGCCGACCTTGGCCTGCGGCTGGAAGAGGCGAAGCAGCTCACAGCGGCGCTGCAGGCAGAGATGGTGTCGCGGCAGGTCGCCGTAGTGGGCGAGCGTCATCGCCTGTGTGCGACGTGTGGAGGCGTGCTGGCCAGCAAGGGTTTCTATCCTGCGACGTTCCGTTCGTTGTTCGGTGACGTGCCGGTCCGGGTTCGGCGCCTGCTTGTGTGTCCCTGCTGCCAAGGTTCGGGAGGAGCAAAGAGCTTCGCTGTCCCTAATGTTGAGGCTGCGACTGTGGCGCCCGAACTGGCCTATGTCGCGTCCCGGTATGCGGCGCTGGCGCCGTTCGGCCAGGTCGCAGCGTTGTTGTCGGAACTGCTTCCGGTCAGCGGGGCGCAGAACGCCGGCACCGTGCGGAACAGGACGTTGCGGGTCGGTGAGGCCGTTATGCAGCCGCATGCCGCCAAGACGGCAGAGCGGCCCGTGAAGCAGCCAGCGGCACTGTCAACCTGTTAGACCGAGGTCGCGATGGCACGTGATTGGGACGGTGTGCCCGTGGTTATGCCGCGGCGGCGACGCCGGTGACCTCGGCCCAAACCCGGATGGCTTGGGTGCGGTCGGCTCGATACTGGGTGGCAGACACTTGATAGCGGCGGAGGTGGAAGAGGTTGTTGATCCCGTCGTGGGCGGAAAGGAAACGCTGCGCCTGGCCGGCTGACTTGAAGCGCTTCATCTGTCGTTCTCGTTGTCGCGTCGGCTGGTGCGAGTTCTCCGCCCGGTTATTTAGCCCCTTGTGCTTTCGGTGCTCGACGGAAGGCATCACCTCGCGCTTGGCCGCTCCGTAGCTCGCCAGCTTATCCGTGATCATGACACGAGGTGCCCGGCACTGCCGCTTGAGCAGCTTGCGCAACAGGCGCTTGGCGGCCTTTGTGTCGCGACGGCTTTGAACAAGGACATCGAGCACCATCCCGTTCTGGTCGACCGCGCGCCACAGCCAGTGCTTGACCCCAGAGATCGTGATCACGACCTCATCCATGTGCCATTTGTCGCCGGCCCCAGGCAGCCTGCGGCGGATCTGATTGGCAAACACCTGGCCGAACTTCAGCGCCCACTGTCGCACGGTTTCGTAGCTGACGATGATGCCGCGCGCGGCCAGCAACTCGTCCACCATGCGCAGGCTGAGCGGAAAACGGAAATAGAGCCAGACGGCGTGGCTGATGATCTCAGCCGGAAAGCGGTAGCCGGCGTAGCTTGGGCGAGCAGGTGTCGTCATCTCGCCCGCCTACCCGGCTCAACCGCATCTCGCAAGCCGCCTGGCAGCTAATACCAACTGGCTTAAGTTTTGACCTGTGCCCAAGTCCGGGTTGTGATGGAGGTGATACGTTCGGCGTCCCTCATCAGGCTGTTCCAGGCGGTGCAGCAGGCGTCGAGGATCGCGGTGTAGCTGTTCCAGACAATCATGCTGAGCTGGTTGCCGCGCAGATACTCCCAGACGTTCTCCATCGGGTTCAACTCGGGCGCATACGGCGGCAACCGCAGCAGGGTGATGTTGTCCGGCACGGTCAGCCGCACGCCGGGCTGGTGCCAGCCGGCGCCGTCACAGACCAGCAGGGCGTGGGCTGACGTGCCCACCTGCTTGCTGATCTCGGCCAGGTGCAGCGTCATGGCCTCGCTGCTGACCCAGGGCATGACGATGGCAGCTCCCACGGCGCGGGCGGGGCAGATAGCGCCGAACAGGTAGGCGCTTTCGTGCCGGCAATCGCGCACCCGGGCCGGGCGCGAGCCAATGGGCGCCCACACATAGGACAAGGTGCCTTGCTGACCCACGCGGGCTTCGTCTTGGAACCAGACCTCGATGTTCTTCCCCGCCGCCTCGGGCGGCAGGGCGTCGGCTACCAGGCCGGTGAAGTTTTTTTATATGCCTCCTGCGCCGCCAGGTCCGTCTTCGGGTGATAGGGCCGCGGCTGCAGCCGCGTCATCCTCAGCTTGCGTAAGAGCTTGCCTACGGTGCGCTCGTGCAGATCCACCTCGAACCGCGCCTTGATCTGCGTCCGCAGATCCGAGCAGCGCCATCTGACCACGCCGTCCCGCTTCAGGTCCGGCCCGGCTAGGACCAGCATCTCCAACTCCTGCATCTGCTCGGCCGACAGCGCCGGCGGACGGCCCTCGCGGGGCGCATCCCGCAAGCCTTCGACGCCGTGCGCGTTGTAGCGGTTAACCCAGTCCCGCAACGTCTGCCGGTCCATCCCACCAGCTTGTGCCGCCAACAGCCGCGGATGCCCGTCCAGCACCATCGCCAGCGCCAACAGGCGGCGGGACTGCCTTGCATCCCGCGTCCCGGCCGCCGCCGCACGAAGCCCAGCGCTGTCCAGGTCGTCGCGCGTGATCCCAACCAGTGCCATAGGCTCACCCCGAATCGAACACAGGACCTATGGACTCACATCCAGACGAACTTGGGAATCCTGGACGGGTCAGAACTTTCGGCGGTTGGTATAACTTGACGGTGCCGTATGCGGAGGGCTCCGGACCATCACGCGGCAGCATCGGCGGGCGGTCCAGCGTTGGTAGTCCATAGAATTGCGCTACGCGCGATAACCGCACTTGTCACGCGCTCTGGCTTTAACTCTGGACCTCATGCTGGGACAGCTGTCCGCCTCTATGGATTGGCCGAGCGCGCGTGTGGAGAACAATACTTTCCTGCCAAGGAAGGCATCACGACGCTTGTTCGAAGTAAGAATAATCCTTACCGTGAATGCATGATCACCAGCAGGCTCACCAGCAAGGCGCAGACAACGATCCCGCAACCGGTACGGGCGGCACTGCGCCTGCGTGAAGGCGACGAGATCGCCTACGCCATTGAGGCGGGCCGGGTCGTGCTGACCCGAGCCCGGCCCGACAAGGCGGCCGACGATCCGTTCAGGGCCTTCGCCGAATGGGACAGCACGGCCGACACCGAGGCCTATGCCGGGCTGTGAGGTGTGGGACCTGGTGAAGGTCCCGTTCCCCTACACCAACCGCCCAGTGCAGCAGCGCCGGCCGGCCCTTGTCGTGGCCGTCCCGGATGCCCCGGGCGCGCCGGAGCTGCTTTGGGTGCTGATGGTGACCAGTGCCGCCAACCGCGGGTGGCCGGGTGACGTGGCTGTGTCCGACCTCCATGTGGCGGGGCTGCCGGCGGCCTCCGTGGTGCGGTCCGCCAAGATCGCCACGATCGAAGCGCGCGATGCAGAGCGGATTGGGCAACTGCCACCCAAGGACCGGACCGAGGTTGTGGAAGCGTTGCGTGCAAGCCTTGCTCAAGCCCTGGGATAGAAGCTCACCGTCGCCATGGGCTGGAACCGACCGCCAAACACCGTTCCATAAAACTTGGATTCTGCGTCTGAAATCAAGCGGGTGGGCGTGTTCTATCCTGAATTGCGACAACCTCACCTTTCAGCATGTTGGCGTCAGGAGATGGCCATAGCAGCAAACGGTTTCCAACACCCCACGCCTGTGCGCGCCGGTCCTTGTTCCGGATGCAGGAGGCGCGGCTGGGTGTGACCGAGATGGCAGCTTGCCTGGGCCGCCATCGCTCGACGATCTATCGCGAGCTGGGCCGTAACCGCTTCTGCAATCCCGATGCGTCCCGGGACAGCCGACGCAATATGTCCGGCCACTATCTCGTCACCGCGCAGGACATTGCCCGCGCCCGTCGCCGATGCTTGCGGATTCCAATGCATTCCGCCCACCCATACCGATTTCAAACCGCCCATCGTT
>CAXTDP010000119.1:0-11026 GCA_964242295.1 uncultured Acetobacteraceae bacterium
GCCCGGGGCGGCGGTGCGGCGCTATGGGCAGGTAATCGGCTTCGCCACCCAGCCGATCGCGCCGGGCACCCACGTCCACGTCCACAACATCGGCATGGGCGATTTCGACAAGGACTACGCCTACGGCCGCGACGCCCGCCCGACCGCGATGGCAAATGAGGCCCTGACCTTCCAGGGCATACGCCGCCCGGACGGCCGCTACGCCACCCGCAACTTCATCGGCATCCTGACCAGCGTGAACTGCAGCGCCCACGTCGCCGACCTGGTCGCCGACGCCTTCAAGCGCAACCCGTTCACCGCAACCGACCCGTTGGCCGACTACCCCAACGTGGACGGCGTAGTGGCCCTGACCCACAAGACCGGCTGCGGCATGACCGAGGGCGAGCCCCTGCGCCTGCTGCGCCGCACCCTCGCCGGCTATGCCCGGCACGTCAATTTCAGCCATATCGTGGTGATCGGCCTCGGTTGCGAAGTGAACCAGATCGGCGGTCTGCTGGAGGAACAGCGCCTGGCCGGCCGCATCCGCAGCATGGACATCCAAACCATGGGCGGCACCCGCAAGACGGTAGAGGCCGGCATCGCCTTCGTGCGCGAGGTGCTGAATGAGGCCAACGCCGTCCACCGCGAACCCGCCCCGCTATCCGAGCTGACCGTGGCCCTGCAATGCGGCGGCTCCGACGGCTACTCCGGCGTCTCCGCCAACCCGGCGCTCGGCGCCGCCAGCGACCTGCTGGTCCGCCACGGCGGCGCCGTCATCCTGTCGGAAACCCCGGAAACCTACGGCGCCGAGCACCTGCTGACCCGCCGTGCCGTCAACCCCGAGGTCGGCGCAAAGCTAGTGGGCCTGATGCGCTGGTGGGAAGAATACACCGCCCGCGAGGGCGCCGAGATGAACGCCAACCCCAGCCCCGGCAACAAGGCCGGCGGCCTGACCACCATCCTGGAAAAGTCCCTGGGCGCGATGGCCAAGGCCGGCACCACCAACCTGGTTGACGTGGTCCGCTACGCCGAGCCGGTGACGGCGCGCGGCTTCGTCTTCATGGACACCCCAGGCTACGACCCGGTGGCGGCAACGGGCCAGGTGGCCGGCGGCGCCAACCTGGTCTGCTTCACCACGGGCCGCGGCAGCGTATTCGGCTGCAAGCCATCACCCAGCCTGAAGCTAGCCACCAACACCCCCATGTTCCAGCGCATGGAAGACGACATGGACATCAACTGCGGCACCGTGCTGGACGGCGACGAAACCGTGCAGGAGTGCGGCGCCCGCATCTTCGCCGCGATGGTGCGTGTGGCGTCCGGCGAGCGGACCAAGAGCGAAGGCTTCGACGCCGGCGGCGCGGAGTTCGCACCCTGGGTGATCGGCGCGACGATGTAGCCGCCGCACCGGGGGCAACGCGCCTTTGGTTTCCGCCTGTCCGCAACGCTATGATGACGCGGACAAAGGAGGCAGGCCGTGGACGCCGCGATAGAAACCAACGCGAGGGGGGGCACCGGGGCAACGAGCGGCAAGCCGCACCTGTTCACGGTCTGGGACTATCACCGCATGACGGAAGCAGGGGTCCTCACCGAAGACTCTCGCGTGGAACTGATCCGGGGACAGATCACCGACATGTCACCCATCGGCGCCCCGCACTCCCGCACGGTGAACCGGCTCACCCGGCTGCTCGTCCCCCTAATCGGGGCGCAAGGCATCGTGTCGGTGCAAAACCCCGTCCGGCTCGACGAAGGATCGGAACCGCAGCCGGACGTAACGATCCTGCATCCCCGCATGGACGAGGACGACGCAGGCACGCCCGGTCCGGCCGACGTGCTGCTGCTGATCGAGGTGGCCGACAGCAGCCTGGGATTCGACCGGGCCACCAAGCTGCCGCTGTATGCCGAAGCAGGTATCAGCGACTACTGGATCGTCAACCTGCAGGAGCGCGCCATCGAGGTCCACCGCAATCCGCAGGGCGACCGGTATGCCCGAATCCGGCGTGTCGGCTTAGGCGAATCCCTGGACATCCTCCTGCTGCCCGGCCTGACCCTGCCCACCGTGGACGTGATGCGTTGATGCACCGGCCCTGGTGCAAGCTGGTCAGGCAGCGGCCCCTTCGGCGAAGGGGACCGGGTTGGTGACACCAAACGACTTTGGCTTCCGCGCGCACCCGGCGCTAGGGTGACGTGCCAATAGGGAAGGGCGGGCGATGGACGGCGGGACGACAGGCAAGTAGGCCGCATCTGTTCACGGTGGCGGACTATTATCGAATGGCGGACCCAGGGCTGCTCCACGAGGACTCCCGCGTCGAGTTGATCCAAGGACGGATCATCGACATGCCGCCCATTGTCCCCCCTCCCCCGCACTCCGGCATGGTTGACGTGCTGCTCCTCATCAATGTGGCCGACACCAGCCTGGGCTTCGACCGGAACCTCAAGGCGCCCCTCTACGCCCAAAGCAGCATCGCCTAATACTGGATCGTCAACCTGCAAGACCGCACCATCGAGGTCCACCGCGAACCCGCCGGCACCCGCTATGCCCAAGTCCGCCGCTCCGGACCCGGCGAAACCCTGGACATCCTCATGCTGCCAGGCGCAGCCGTGCTGCGCGGGAACGCCGGCCCGGGCACATTGCCACACTAGGTCCAAGCGCCGTGCAGCAGCACAGCCGCTCCTCAACCCTCCTTGCAGGACGGAACCATACCCGGCGCCGCCCTTAATGCACCACCTGATCCAGCTCCCGCTTCGCATACCGCTCCGTCATCCGGTCCAGCGTCATCGGCTTGATCCCCGACGCATGCCCGGCACAGCCGAACTGCTCGAACCGCGCCCGGCACAGCTCCGCCGCCGCCTTGGCCGCCGCCGCAAAGAACTTGCGCGGATCGAACTCGTCCGGCTTCTGCGCCATCAGCCGGCGCATCGCGCCCGTCATCACCAGGCGTATGTCGGTGTCTATGTTGACCTTGCGGACGCCGTGCCGGATGCCTTCCTGTATCTCCTCCACCGGGACGCCATAGGTCTCCTTGATCTCCCCGCCGAACTCGCGGATCACCGCCAGCCACTCCTGCGGCACCGAGCTTGACCCGTGCATCACCAGGTGCGTCGTAGGGATGCGCGCATGTATCTCCTTGATCCGCCCGATCGCCAGGATGTCGCCCGTAGGCTTGCGGCTGAACTTATAAGCGCCGTGGCTAGTCCCAATGGCGATAGCCAGCGCATCCACCCCGGTCTCCCGAACGAAGTCCGCCGCCTGCTCCGGGTCCGTCAGCAGTTGGTCGTGCGACAGCGTGCCCTCGGCGCCCGACCCGTCCTCCTCCCCGGCCTCCCCAGTCTCCAGCGACCCCAGGCAGCCCAGCTCCCCCTCGACGGAGACCCCGACCGCATGCGCCATCTCCACCACCCGCCGGGTGGTATCCACGTTGTAGCCGTAGTCGGCCGGGGTCTTCATGTCCTCCCGCAGCGAGCCGTCCATCATCACGCTGGTGAAGCCTGACCGAATGCTGCGCTGGCACACCGCCGGGCTGCTGCCGTGGTCCTGGTGCATGGCGACGGGGATGTGCGGCCAGGCCTCCACCGCGGCCTCGACCATGTGGCGCAGGAACGCCTCCCCCGCATACTTCCGCGCCCCGGCCGACCCTTGCAGGATCACCGGGCTGTCCGCCGCCTCCGCCGCCTCCATCACCGCGCGGACCTGCTCCATGTTGTTCACGTTGAAGGCGGGGATGCCATACCCGTGCTCCGCCGCATGATCCAAAAGCTGCCGCATCGAAACAAGTGCCATAGTCAAAACTTCTCCGGTTTGCATGCTTCACATCTCCCTCTCCCTCCGGGAGAGGGCCGGGGTGAGGGAAAGGGAAAGGGAAAGCGCCGCGCCTGCTGGCATAAGGACCGCTCCAAACAGCGCCAATCGCCGTCCGTGCGGCTCCCCCGCCCCAACCCTCTCCCGCAGGAAGACGGAGCACCCCCCGTCAAACCCCCCGCCTCTTCCGGCTCATCAACTGCAGGATCATCGGCGTGAAGATAAGCTGCATCGCCAAAGGCATCTTCCCCCCGGGACACACGATGGTATTGGCCCGCGACATAAAACTGCCATGCAGCATGGACAGCAGGTAAGGCATGTCTATGCCCTTGGGATTGCGGAACCGGATCACCAGCATGCTCTCGTCGGCGTTCGGCACGTCGCGGGCGATGAACGGGTTGCTGGTGTCCACCGTCGGCACCCGCTGGAAGTTCACGTGCGTCTCCGAGAACTGCGGGCAGATATAGTTCACGTAGTCCGGCATCCGCCGCAGGATCGTGTCCACCACCGCCTCGTGCGAGTATCCCCGCGCCTTCTTGTCGCGGTGCAGCTTCTGTATCCACTCCAGGTTGATGATCGGCACCACGCCGACCAGCAGGTCCACGTGCCGCGCGACATTGACCTCCGGCGTCACCACGGCGCCGTGCAGCCCCTCGTAGAACATCAGGTCGGTGCCCTCGGGCAGCTCCTCCCACGGCGTAAACGTGCCGGGGTCCTGGCACCACGGCGCCGCCTCCTCGGCATTGTGCAGGTATTTCCGCACCAGCCCGGCGCCCCGTTCCCCATAGGTGCGGAACAAGGTCTCCAACTCCTCGAACAGGTTGGCCTCCGGACCGAAGTGGCTCAGCACATCACCCCGGGCGCTGGCCTCCCGCAGCAGCTCCCGCATCGCCAGCCGGTCGTGCCGATGAAACGCGTCACCCTCGACGATGGCGGCGTTCACCCCCTCGCGCCGGAAGATCTGCTCGAACGTCGTCGTAACAGTCGTGGTCCCAGCGCCGGACGACCCGGTGATGGCGATGACGGGATGCTTCTGCGACATGGTTCAGGCCGTCCGGAACAGCGAGCGTGCGTTGAACAGCGGCGCCGCAAACGGCTGGTCCTCGCCGCGGTCGTATTCACCGTGGTAGCGCTCCAGCCGCTCGACCTCGTGGCGCGATCCCAGGATGACCGGGACGCGCTGGTGTATGCTGCCGGGCTGGATATCCAGCAGGCGCCCGCGCCCCGTGCTGGCGCCGCCGCCCGCCTGCTCCACGATCATCGCCATCGGGTTCGCCTCGTACATCAGGCGCAGCCGCCCGGGCCTGCCGGGGTCCTTGGTATCGCGCGGATACATGAACAGCCCGCCGCGGATCAGGATGCGGTGGACCTCGGCAACCATGGAGGCGATCCAACGCATGTTGAAGTCCGCCCCACGCGGACCTTCGGCGCCCTCCAGGCATTCTTCCACGTAGCGGCGGACCGGCGGCTCCCAGAACCGCTCGTTGGACACGTTCACCGCGAACTCCCGGCTCTCGGGCGGTATGCTCATGCCGGGGTGGGTCAGCACGAAGGCGCCGATCTCCCGGTCCAGGGTGAAGCCGTGCACGCCGTCGCCCACCGTCAGCACCATCATCGCGGTCGGCCCATAGATCGCGTATCCCGCGGCCACCTGCGCGGCGCCCGGCTGCAGGAAGTCGGCGGGGACCGGCTCGACCACGTCATCAGGGCAGCGCAGCACGCTGAAGATGGTGCCGACGGGCATGTTGATATCAATGTTGGAAGACCCGTCCAGCGGGTCGAACACCAGCAGCAGCCGCCCGCGTGGATAGTGCCCGGGGATGGGATGCGGCTGCTCCAGCTCCTCCGACACCATGCCGGCAAGCTGCCCCCCCCATTCGCAGGTGCCGACCATGATGTTGTTGGCCGCGACGTCCAGCGGCTGCTGCTGCTCACCCTGGACGTTGACGCCCACCGCCGGCGCGTCGGGTGGCGAGATGCGCCCGCGGGACGCAGCGACGGCGATCAGCTTGCAGGCGGTCTGGATATCGTTGAGCAGCGACGTCAGATCGGGATTCACGGCACCTGCGCGGCGCTGGTCCTCGATGATGAACTTTGACAGCGTGGTCCGGCGGTATGGCATAGCATGGTCCTCCCTAGGTGCAGCCTTATGACTGTCTGCCTCGCTGCTTGCTGCTCCCTCTCCCTCCGGGAGAGAGTCGGGGTGAGGGGGTCTTCAAGAACGGACCTTGCCAAAACCGGGCCTCAATCCAGAAGCTCCCTCGGTTCCCCGCTCCGCAGCCAAGACCCTCTCATCCCAGCCCTCTCCCAACGGGAAAAGGAGAAGGCCTCTCCTTCCCCATCCCAACCGGAACCCCCTACTCCTGGAACACCCGGCTCGCCCGTATGTCCTCCGCGGTGATCGTCTCCAGCGCCGTCCGGTCCAGCAACTGCTCCCGCCCGGCGAACAGCCGGTTCGCCATCCGCAACCGTGCCCGGTCCAGCCCATTGCGTATGCTGCGCGCATTGGAGAACCGAGGCTGCGCCATCCGCAGGGTGACATACTCCTCCAGCGCCGCCCGGCCCGCCGCATCGAAGCGATACTGCATGGACGCCGCCATCAGCTCCGCGATCCGCAGCAACTCCCCCGCCGAGTAATCCGGAAAATCGATATGATGCGCGATCCGCGACGACATGCCGGGATTGCTGCGGAAGAACGTGTCCATCCGGTCCTTATACCCCGCAAGGATCACCACGAGGTCGTCCCGGTTGTCCTCCATCACCTGCAGCAGTATCTCGATCGCCTCCTGCCCGTAATCGCGCTCGTTCTCCGGCCGATACAGGTAGTAGGCCTCGTCAATGAACAGCACCCCGCCCATCGCCTTCTTCAGTATCTCCTTCGTCTTAGGCGCGGTATGGCCGATATACTGGCCCACCAGGTCGTCCCGCGACACGGTGACGACATGGTTGCGCCGGATATACTTCAGCCGGTGCAGCACGTCGGCCATCCGCCGGGCCACGGTGGTCTTGCCGGTGCCGGGATTGCCGGTGAAGCTCATGTGCAGCGGCGGCGGCTCCGCCTGTATCCCCAAGCCGCGGCGGGCACTCTCGACCAGCAGCAGCGCCGCCACCTCGCGGATGCGGGTCTTCACCGGCAGCAATCCCACCAGGTCACGGTCAAGCTGCCCAATCACCTCGCCGATGTTGCTCTCAGCATACAGCGCGTTCAGGTCAACCCGGCGGTCATCCTGCTCAGCCTGCCCCGACCCCGCCTGGCCCGCCGCCGGCCGCTCCAGTGCCGCGCTCATGCCGCACGCTCCCGCAACGCCGGCGCAAGCTGCTCCCGCATCGCCCCGATCACCCCGCGGTAGCCGCCATCCGCATCCCGCGCCCCGAAGATCGCCGACCCCGCGACGAAGGTATCCGCCCCGGCATCCGCCACCGCCCGTATGTTGCCGACCTTCACCCCGCCATCCACCTCCAGCAGGATCGGCTGCCCGCCCCGCCCCACGTGGGCGTCAATGCGCCGGCGCAGCGCGGCGATCTTGTCCAGCGCCCCCGGGATGAAGGACTGCCCGCCAAACCCCGGGTTGACCGACATGACGCACACCAGGTCCACCCGGTCCATCACCCAATCCAGGTGCTCCAACGGCGTCCCCGGGTTCAGCGCCAACCCGGCCCGGCAGCCATGCTCCCGGATCAGCGACAGCGTGCGGTGCGGATGCTGTGACGCCTCCGGGTGGAAGCTGATGATGTCCGCCCCCGCCTTGGCGAACATCACCGCCAGCTCGTCCACCGGCGTCACCATCAGGTGAACATCTATCGGCAGGCTGACATGCGGCCGGATCGCCTCGCACACCAGCGGCCCGATGGTGAGGTTCGGCACATACCGGTTGTCCATCACATCGAAGTGGATCATGTCCGCGCCATCAGCCTGCAGCCGCCCAACCTCCTCCCCCAACCGGGCAAAGTCGGCCGACAGGATGCTGGGCGCGATCAACTGCCCCGTCATGGCGCGTAGCGTTCGCCGGAGGGCCGGGCCGTCGCGTAGCTGCGCAGGCTGTAGCGCAGCGTCCGCCCCGGCCCTTCCTGCCGCACCAGCTCGAACCCCGGCTCATGCGACGGGCGCTGCACGATGAACGACATGCGGACGGTCTCGAACCCCTTGTTGCTGTCGAAGGCCAGAACCTTCACATACTCCTCCGGGTGCTCCTTCCGGCAGGCGTTCACCTCCAGCATCACGCCCGCGGCGTCGCGCAAGTCGAACATCGGGGTCCCCCACATGGACCAGTAGGTGTTGCGCGGATGCGGGTCGTCCGTGTGCTCGACCGCGAGCGACCATCCCTGCTCTAGCGCATACTGGACCTGCATCTTGACTTCCTCGTCCGTCAGCTCCGGCAGGAAGGAGAATTGGCCTTGGGTGATCTTCATGTTGCAGGTCCTCCTCACGAAGCCGTCGGCGTCGGCAGCACGTCCACGGAGTCCGTGGATGCATAGTTGAAGCTGACGTCCTTCCACGTATCCAGCGCCGCCCGCAGCGGCTGGCACCAGCGGGCCGCGGCGGTGAGTATCTCCGGCCCTTCCTCCCAGATGTCCCGCCCCTCGTTGCGCGCCTTCACCATGCACTCCAGCGCAACGCGGTTGGCGGTGGCCCCGGCCTGGATGCCCATCGGATGCCCGATGGTGCCGCCGCCGAACTGCAGCACCACGTCCTCGCCTAAGTAATGCAGCAACTGATGCATCTGACCCGCATGTATGCCGCCCGACGCCACCGGCATCATCTTCTTCAGGCTCGCCCAAGGCTGGTCGAAGAAGATGCCGTGCTGGGGACTCTTCGGCACATGTATCTCGCGGCACGTGTCATAGATGCCGCGCACCACGTTCGGATCGCCCTCCAGCTTGCCGACCACCGTGCCGGCGTGGATATGGTCCACCCCGGCCATTCGCATCCACTTGGCGATCACCCTGAACGAGATGCCGTGGTTCCTTTGCCGCGTGTAGGTGCCATGCCCGGCGCGATGCAGGTGCAGGATCATGTCGTTCTTGCGCGCCCACTTCGCCATGCTCTGGATGGCGGTGTAGCCGATCACCAGGTCAATCATGACGATGACGCTGCCCAGGTCGCGGGCGAATTCCGCCCGCTCGTACATCTCCTCCATCGTGCCGGCAGTGACGTTCAGGTAGGTCCCCTTCACCTCCCCCGTCTCCGCCTGCGCCTTCATCACCCCCTCCATGCAGTACAGGTAGCGGTCCCGCCAATGCATGAACGGCTGCGAGTTGATGTTCTCGTCGTCCTTGGTGAAGTCCAGCCCGCCCTTCAGCGCCTCGTAAACCACCCGCCCGTAGTTCCGCCCCGACAGCCCCAGCTTCGGCTTCATCGTCGCGCCCAGCAGCGGCCGCCCATAGATATTCAGCCGCTCCCGCTCCACCACGATCCCTGTCGCCGGCCCCTGGAACGTCTTCAGGTAGTGCGGCGATATCCGCATGTCCTCCAGCCGCAGCGCCTTGAGCGGCTTGAACCCGAACACGTTGCCGATGATGGACGCCGTGAGGTTCGCGATGGACCCTTCCTCGAACAGGTCGAGGTCATAGGCGATGTAAGCGAACCACTGGTCCGCCGACCCCGGCACCCGCTCCACCTTGTATGCCTTGGCCCGGTAGTACTCGCTGTCCGTCAGGCGGTCCGTCCATACGACGGTCCAAGTGGCGGTGCTGCTCTCCCCGGCCACGGCCGCAGCAGCCTCCTCCGGGTCCACCCCATCCTGCGGCGTCAGCCGGAACACCGCCAGGATGTCGGTGTCCTTGGGAACGTAGTCCGGCTCCCAATACCCCATCTGCCGATACTTCAGCACGCCGGAAGTATAACGCTCCTTGAGGTCGGTAATCTTGACGTCGAGCGCCTTGTTCATGGTCCCGTGTCCTCCTTACTGCCCAGGTTCAGTCCTGATGGAGGGGAACGTGGCTGCTGGACGGCGCAAGGAAAAGCGAAATAGATTGACGAAACACATGAGGGAACCCTTCACCCCCGATGCTCAACGTCACCGTCCGCCAGTTGCAGGTCTTCGCCGAGGCAGCCGAGCGCCTGTCCCTGGCCCGCACGGCGGAGCGCCTGAACCTCACGCCCTCCGCGGTGTCGTTCCAGATCAAGCAGATCGAGGGCCAGACCGGCTTCGCCCTGTTCGAGCGCGTGGGCCGCCGGGTCGTGCTGACCGACGCCGGGACGCTGCTGGCGGAGTATGCCCGGGTCGTGTTGCGCTCGCTGCACGAGGCCGACCAGGCGATGTCGGCCCTGAAGGGCACCAGCGGCGGGCGGGTGCGCCTGGGCCTGGTGTCCACGTCGAAGTATATCGTGCCGCACATGATCGCGCGGTTCCGCACGGCCTACCCCGGCGTGACGGTGAATTTGCAGGAGGGCAACCGCGCCCGCGTGCTGCATCTGCTGACGCGCGGCAGCGTGGACCTGGCGGTGATGGGCCAGCCCCCGGCCGATGCCGACGTCCTGGCCGCCCGCTTCGCGCCGCACCCGTCCATCATCATCGCCCCGGCCGGCCATTCCCTGGCCCATGCGGCATCCATCCCCCTGGGAGCACTGGCCGCGGAACCCTTCGTGATGCGCGAGGAAGGCTCAGGCACCAAGGCGATGACCGAGGCGCACTTCCGCACCGCCGGCTTCCAGCCGCGCACGGCGATGGTGTCGTCCAGCAACGAGATGATCAAGCAGGCGGTGATGGCCGGCATGGGCCTGGCCCTGCTGTCCCAGCACACCTGCAGCCTGGAGCTGGCGCTGGGCCTGCTGGTGCGTCTGCCGGTGCAGGGCTTCCCGCTGATGCGCTCCTGGTACATCGTCCAACGGAGGACGCTGCCGCTGCTGCCGGTCCAGGCCCGGCTGCGCGGCTTCCTGGTCGAGGAAGGGGAGGCAGTCATTCGCGACACCATGCAGAGCCAGCTCCGCATCGCCGCCCGCGCGGAGGACGCCTGCCCGGACGATGCCCGCCCGGAGGACGCCCCCCTGGAAGATGCTCGCTCAGAGGATGCCAGTCCAAAGGACGCCCACCCAGAGGATGCCCGCCCGGAGACCGCTGGTGCCGCTTGAGGCGCTGATCTGGGACGTGGACGGCACCCTCGCCGAAACGGAGGAGGGCCACCGCGCCGCCTTCAACGCCGCCTTCGCCGACGCCGGGCTGGGATGGCGCTGGGACGCCGCCCGGTATGCCCGGCTGCTGGAGGTCACCGGCGGCAAGGAGCGCATCCGCCGCCACCTCGACACCACCC
>CAXTDP010000120.1:0-4378 GCA_964242295.1 uncultured Acetobacteraceae bacterium
TTGCGCCTGTGGTGCCTCGCTCCGCGGCTAAGACCCCCTCACCCCAACCCTCTCCCAGAGGGAGAGGGAGTAGGACGCCGTTCGCTGCCGGGTGCAGCAGCCCAGGGTAAGATGCCAGCCGCTCACGCCGCACGATGACCGCCCTCACGCATAGCGCCGTTCGACGACGCGCTGCAGGCGGACGAACAGGAACACGATCAGGCTGTAGATCACGAGCGCCGCCATGAACGGTGGCAGCGGCTCGTAGGTTTGCGCGCCGATGCGGACTGCGGCGCGGGTGATGTCCACGACGCCCAGCACGGCGACCGCCGGGCTGACCTTGACCAGCAGGGTCAGCTCGCTCACCAGAGCCGGCAGCGCGGCGCGGGCGACCTGCGGCAGCACGATGCGGCGGAAGCGCAGGCCCCGGCGCATTCCCATCGCCAGCGCGGCATCCACCTGGTCGCGGGGCAACGCCAGCAGCGATGCCCGCCAGATCTCGCAGTTGAACGCCGCCGTGGACAGGGTCAGGGTGACGATCCCCGCCGACACGGGATCGAGCGACAGCCCGATCCTCGGCAGGGCGAAGAACACCAGCAGCGCCAGCGTCACTGCCGGCGCGGCGCGCAAGATGCTGACAACCAGCGCCACGACGGGCGAGAGCACCGGCACCCGTGCCCAACGTACCAGCGCCAGGCCCAGCCCGGCCGGCACGCCGATCAATGCCGCCGCCACGGAGAATAGCACGGTGAACGCTGCTCCCCGCAACAGCGCGAGCCAATCGGCGCCCGTCATGCCAGGCTACCCGTCATGCCAGGCTGGGGTCAGGCGGCCGTCCAATGCTCCGGCATGTCGAAGGTCAGGCCGAACCATTTCTGCTGCAACTTCGCCATCTCGCCGGACTTGCGTGCGCCGAGCAGGAAGGTGTCGAGCAGGTCCTTCACGTCGGTGTTGCCCTTCTTCACGGCCCAGGCGATGTAGATTTTCTTGGATACTGCCTGGCCCAGCTCGAACACGCCGGGCTTGTCGTTCACCAGGCTTTGCAAGTTGATTTGCGTGTTGACCACGTAATCCGTGCGGCCGATGGCGAGGTCCTGGTAGGCCTCGGGGTAGGACACATACTGCACCACCTCCCCCATCTTGCCGCCGGTGGCGTGCAGCATTTCCTCCAGCTCGGGGAGCGAGGACAGCATGGCGCTGCCGGCCTGGACGCCGCACTTCTTGCCGGCCAGGTCCTTCACCGACGTGATGGCGGCGTTGCCTTTCTTCTTGACGTAGAAGTCGGTGGACTCCGCGATGGGGCTGCAGAAGTCGAGGAACTTCTCGCGCTCGGCGGTGATCAGCGCGGCGGTGACGGCGGCGTCGTACTTGCCGCTGCCGACGCCGGGCAGCAGGCCGGTCCAGGGGATGGTTTCCTGCTTGATGGAGAACGGGACGGTCTTGCGCATCAGTTCCAGCAACTCGGTGTCGTAGCCGGTGGGCTTGTCGTCCTGGATGAACTCGAACGGCTTAAAGTCGTCCTCGGTGGCGACGATCATCGAGCCACGGGCCTTGATTTCCGCAAGGGTCGCGGCCGCTGCCCGGCCCGCCAGCCCGGCGCCGGTCAGCAGCAGGGCGCCGGCAGCGCCCGTCGTCAGCAAGCCGCGTCGTGTCGTGTCCATGGGCTGTTCCCTCCGGTTGCAGGCGTCGGTCGCCAAAGCTCTAGTCGAACGTGAAGCCGCGGGCGCGCAGCCAGGGCGGGAAGGCCGCGCCCTCGCCCTGGGCGGATTGGCGGGCCTTGTCCTCGGACCAGCCGTACTGGGGCGCGGTGCCGAAGCGGTCCGGGGCGCGCTGCTTGGCGGGCGGGGTGGGGTTGCGGGCCTCGCGCTCGGCGTCGTAGGCGGCGATGGCGTCCGGCATGGCGGTGTCGTCGTAGCGGTCGCGGTGCACGGTGACGGCGGGCGGCAGGCGCATGCTGGCGTGCCCGGCGTCCGACGGCCAGCCCAGGCATAGGCCGGCGACGGGGAACACTCCGTCCGGCAGGCCCAGCACGTCGCCGAC
Source organism: uncultured Acetobacteraceae bacterium (assembly GCA_964242295.1). Taxonomy (GTDB): domain Bacteria; phylum Pseudomonadota; class Alphaproteobacteria; order Acetobacterales; family Acetobacteraceae; genus DASWOJ01. The sequence goes on from CAXTDP010000120.1 coordinate 2,020, forward strand.
CAGGGTGGCTTGGTTGCGGAGCACGCTGATGGGACAGGTGCCTAGACCCGCGTTCTCGGCGGATAGGATGCAAGTTTGCAGCGCCAGCGCGGCGTCCAAGGTGGCGTTGAAGAAGCCCTCCAGCCCCGTGTTAGGGGTGGGATGGCCGCGCAGCTCACCCAGGCGCTGCATCCGGCGGGTGTCGCCGAGGAAGACCAGGAATGCCGGGGCGTCGCCGATCCAGGGCATGGCGGGGAACGGCGCGGCCAGGGCGGCGCGTTTTTGGGGGTCTTGGACCTGTAGGATGGTGGCCTGCTGGTAGTCGGACTTGGAGGAGGCGGACAGGGCGGCCAGGCACAGCAGGTCCACGAGGGATTGCGGCACCGGGCGGTCGATATAGCGGCGCTGGGTCCGCCGGGCGAGCACCGCGGCGACCAAGGGCGGAACCTGCATGTCCAGCGCAGGCGCGGCGGAGCCGAAGCGGCCTTGCAGGAGAGCGGCTGATGGCATGGTCGTGATGGCAGCAAGGATTGTGCCATTGCTTGGGACCGGGATGCAGTCCCCCGCTGGCCGTTTGCGCTATGGCGGATGGCGTTCGCTTTCCGTCCTGCGAAATGCCAGGCCGTAAGTATACTGACGTCTGCCCTGCCGCTGTGCAGACCGGCTGGGTTCTGCCTAGTATCTCTACACAGAGGTTTTAACGGGTTGCGCGCTGCCTGGCTGCCTGGTGCCAATGCTCAGTGGGTTCGGGTCCGTCCCACGGCTGGACGACTTATGGTGGCAAGCGGCTGGTCCGCTAAAGAGTGATGAATGCCGTATAGCGGACATCCATTGACTGCTTGGGCTGCCTTTGTAAGTTTTCACCAATGAGAAGTTGAAGCGCCAAAGGGAGACTTCGCCTTGCCCGCCACACCGCTCGCCATGCCCGTCGCCGACACCGGCGTTACGGCGGCGATCCATAATTGGCTCACCCGCTTTGCCGCCTGCGTGCGCGAAGTCGATTACGCCGCCGCCCGGCCGTTCTGGCATCCGGACATCATCATCTTCGGCACGCATCAAGAATTGGTGCGCGGGCTGACCGCCTGGACCGACACCCAATGGGACAATGTCTGGCCGCGCACTGAGGATTTCGCCTTCGATCTCGGCAACACCGCGGTGCTTGCCAGCCCCAACGGGGCCATGGCCGTCGCGATCACGCCCTGGACCAGCACGGGATTCCACACCGACGGTGGCCGATTTGACCGGCCCGGCCGGGCCACCATTACGCTGGCCAGGCAGCCGGACGGCCGCTGGATCGGCGTCCATTCGCACATGTCGCTCGAAAGGGGTGTATCGCAGCAGAGCCACGGCAGTCGGCCGGTCAAAGCGCGCTGAGCTGTCCCGCTTCGATTGCTGCTCAACAATTCGAGAACTGAGCCAGGACGATATCGCGTGTCCTGGTGCAGATAGTTCTCGATCGGCAGTAAGCCTCATAGCGACACAAGGTGGTGCAATGGCGGAGATGGCATCCGGTTATTCAGCGGCGCGGGTCTGTCTCGCAAAGTATGAGCCGGCACCGATGATTGCGGTCTGTTGCAGACGATCTGGCCCTGCGGATGATCCCGGGCCGGCACAGGTAGTAAGTCGCAGTCAGCTCGGATGATTGTGATTGGAGCCATGACGCCAGGGACGGCACTCCTGAATGTTCGGTTCCCGACACGCTTGTTAGGTGGACTTACGGCGAGGATGGGGCGAGTCCCGCCGTCGTCCAACCCGTTAAAACCTCTGTGCAGAGGTACTAGCCCTTGTCCAGCCCCGTCATCTGCCGCACCCAAGCCAGCACCACACGCAGCACTAGGCGCCCGCCGGACAGCGGCCCGGCCTTGGCCACAGCACCCCCCGCCAGCCGGACCGCCAGGTTGCGCGCGAACATCGCCGCGACCTCCCCGGCCAGCAGGTCCACCACGCGCCCTCGCGCCAACTGCGCCAGCGTGCCGCGCAAGCCGTACTCGACCGTGACCAGCAGCACGCAGGCAGCTTCCCCGTCCGGGATCACCTGGAACCGTGCGGAGGCATTCAGCCGGGTGCCGCTGGCCTGATCCTGGCCGGTGCCCTGAACGGTGCCGCTGCGGGTGGCTTCGTCGTAGGTGATGGCAGCGGTTCCGCCGAAGCGGGCGCGGACGGGACCGAGCGCCACCAGCATCGCCCCCTGGATGCTGCCCGGCGTGGCCGCGTCCAACTGCGCGCCGGGCACGCAGGCGGCGATCAGCACCGGGTCGTGCAGCGCCTCCCACACCCGCCCGGCCGGCTGGGAGAACGCGAGGCGCTGATCCAGCCCTTCGGACACCGGCGCGGCCTGGGCGATGTCCGCTCCGCGCACCGGGCCGAAGGTTGCGGCGGG
>CAXTDP010000120.1:4388-4987 GCA_964242295.1 uncultured Acetobacteraceae bacterium
CATCGGTGGAAGCCGGCGCGGCTCCGCCCCCTGCCGTCCGTCCAGCACGCGCCGGATCGCGCGGACGATGCCATTGTAGCCGGTGCAGCGGCACAGGTTGCCCGCAAGCTCCAGCCGGATCAGGTCGTCGTCCGCGTCCGGCAGGCGCTGCACGATGTCCCGCGCCGTCACCAGCATCCCCGGGGTGCAGTAGCCGCACTGCAACGCGTGCTCCGCCGAGAAGGCGTGGCGCAGGCGGGCCATGACGGCGTCGTCGCGCAGGCCCTCGATGGTCCGCACCTCGGCGCCGTCGCACCCGGCGGCGAAGTGGATGCAGGCGCGGGCCGGGGCGCCGTCGATGAGGATGGTGCAGGCGCCGCAGACGCCATGCTCGCAGCCGGTGTGGGTGCCGGTCAGCAGCAGGTGGTCGCGCAGGAAGTCCGCGAGGTGGGTGCGCGGCTCGACCTCCGCCGTGACGGGGCGCCCGTTGACGGACAGGGACAGCGCCGTCATGCGCCGGCCGCCGCCAGGGCGCGGCGCATCGCGACGAGCTGCAGGTGACGATCCACCGGGTCGAGGAACGCCAGCGCCGCCTCCGCCTCGTCCGGCCCGGCCAGTAC
>CAXTDP010000120.1:4997-10914 GCA_964242295.1 uncultured Acetobacteraceae bacterium
CCCGCCGAGGGCGCCGATCACGATGCGGGTGGTCGTGCCCACAAGGCAGGCGGCCATGGCGTGGGCGAACTCGCCGGGCTTTCGGCAGAGTTTATGGTAGCCCCAGCGCGCGTCCGGCGCCGGGCGCGGGATGCGTATGGCGCGCACGACCTCGCCCGGCGCCAGCACCGTGCGGAACGGGCCGGTCACGAAGCGGTCCAGCGACACGGCACGCTCCGTCGTCAGCACGACGGCGCCTAGGGCTGTGAGGGTGATTAACCAGTCCGCGGCCGGGTCGGCGTGGCATAGGCTGCCGCCGATGGTGCCGCGGGTACGGACGGCACGGTAGGCGATGCCACTGGCGATGCGCGCCAGCACCGGCTGGCCGCAGATTTGGATATCCGGCGTTCGCCCATCGGCGATGGCGGCATGGGTGGTGGCGGCGCCGAGCGTCAGGGCGTCGGCGGCGTCCTCCGCTCCGTGCAGCTCTGGCAGGGCGGCCAGCGGGACCACCGTGCCAGGCCGGGCGGCGCGCAGGTTCAGCATCGGGCCGAGCGACTGGCCGCCGGCCAGGGCGCGGGCGTCGTCAGGCTGGAGCAGGCGGATGGCGTCAGGCAGGCTGCACGGTGGCGCCCAGGCGAAGGCCGCGGCCTTCATGACGCGGTCCTGGGAGGAATCGGCGTTGGCTTGTCGAAAATGCGGGCGCCGTCCTGCTCCCTCCCCCTCCGGGAGAGGGCCGGGGTGAGGGAAAGGCCGCACGGATTGCCGGTGCCAGACGGGGACGGATCACGGCCTGACAACTGCCGGGGTAGCTCTGCGCGGCTTCCCTCACCCCGACCCTCTCCCGGAGGGAGAGGGGGCAGGCACAGCGCTTCCATTATCCCGCTCCTAGCACGGCTGCCACGACGCGCTGCGCCGTGATCGGCAGACGGTCCACCCGGGCGCCCAGCGGGCGCAGCGCGTCGTTGACGGCAATGGCGCCGCCCTCGCCGATGCCTTTCTGGCCGAAGCGGGTGTAGGGCGACGGGGTCTGCATGTGCTCGATACGCAGGGCCGGCACCTCCGTAGCACCAGGCAGGGAGTAGTCGGCCAGCGTCGCGGCGCCGGGCTGCCCGGCGGAGTCGAAGGCCATCTCCTCATATAGCGCGGTCCCGATCCCCTGGGCGACGCCGCCCATGACCTGGCCATCCACAATCATGGGGTTCACCAGCACGCCGCCGTCCTCGCATATGGCGTAGTCCAGGAGGCGGACGGCGCCGGACTCCGTGTCCACGCTGACGGTGCAGGCGTGGGCGGCGTAGCTGAAGGTGCCGCTGTCGCGCAGCGCCTTGTAGCCAGCGGTCAGCTCCAGCTCGCCGGGGTCTACGTCATCGGGCAGGTCCTGCGGGCGCAGATACCAGGTGCGGGCGACCTCTGGGATCGTGACGCTGCCGTGGGGACCGCGCACCTTCCCACCCGTCACCTGGACCTCGGTGGGATCAACTTGCAGCAGGTGCGCGCCGATCCGGGCGATGCGCTCCGCCAGCGCGGTGCAGGCGACCGCAACGGCGCCGCCAGCCACGACCATGCAGCGCGACCCCCTGGTGCCGGTGGAATACGGCGTGAGCGCGGTGTCGCCGTGGACCACGCGCATCCGGGCAATGGGGATGCCCAGCACCTCATGCGCGACCTGCGCCAGAGTCGTTTCCAGCCCCTGGCCGTGCGATTGCACGCCCACGCGCAACTCCAGCCCGCCATCGGGGGTGAGGCGCGCCGCCGCCTGCTCCCAGCCAGGGACCATCGGGATGCCCCAGCCGGCATAGACCGACGTGCCGTGCGCCCCCTGCTCGCAGAATATCGCCAGGCCCACGCCGGTCCGCACAGGTCCGGACTCCGCGGCCTGGCGCGCCCGGACGGCCGGGAGGCCGATGGCAGCCGTGGCCCGGCGCAACGCCTCGGGGTAGTCGCCGCTGTCGAAGTGCTTGCGGGTGATGTTGTCGAACGGCATGGCCTCGGGGGGCACCAGGTTCCGCAGGCGCACGGCGTCCGGCTCCATGCCGGCCTCGACGGCGATGGCGTCCATGATGGTCTCCATGGCGTAGCAAACGCCGGACCGGGCGACGCCGCGGTAGGGCAGGATCGGCGGCTTGTTGGTCGCCACCGACCAGGTCGTGCAGCGGAACGCCTGGAAGTCGTATGGCCCGGGCAGGATGCTGGCGACCTGCGCCGCTTCCAGGCAGGCCGAGAACGGGTAGATCGAATAGGCCCCGGCATCCACCGTCGCCTCGCAGTCCAGGGCCAGCAGGCGGCCGGAGCGGTCGGCGTAGGCGGTCAGCTCGTAATGGTGCTCGCGGCAGTTGGCGTTGCCGGTCAGGCCCTCGCGCCGGTCCTCGATCCAGCGGACGGGATGGCCGAGATGCCGGGCCAGGTAGCCGGCCACGACCTCCTCCGGCAGCAGGATGCCCTTGTAGCCGAAGCCGCCGCCCACGTCGGGGGCGACGACGCGCACGGCTTCCTCGGTCAGGCCCAGGCAGCCGGCCAGGCCGGTGCGGACGATGTGCGGCATCTGGGTGCTGGTGTGCAGGACGAGCTGCCCCATGCGGCGGTCCCAATGGGCGACGAGGCCGCGGCCCTCGATGGGCGCCATGTGCTGGCGGGCGGTGCGCAGGGTGCGGCGGATGACGATGGGAGCGCCGTCGCGTGCCGCGGCCGGGCCAAGGTCCACGCGGGTTTCCAGGAACACGTTGGCGCCCCAGTGGGCGTGCAGTTGCGGCGCGTCCGGCAGGCGCCCGGCCAGCATGTCGGACACGGCGGGCAGTTCCTCCAGGTCCAGGACGACCTGTTCCGCCAGGTCCTCCGCCTCCGCCCGGGTGGGCGCGACGCAGACAGCGATGGCCTCGCCGACATGGCGGACGCGGTCCATCGCCAAGGCTGGTTGCGCGGACGGCTTGAAGCCCGGCAGCGCCGAGTTCGCGATGATCGGGCCGACGCCGGCCAGGTCGGCGGCGGTGAAGATGCGGTCCTCGAAACCGTCCGGGCGCCGCACGCCGTGGATCAGCGCGTGGGCGAGCGGGCTGCGGACGAAGGCGAGGTTCTGCATCCCGGCCAGGCGGAGGTCGGCGATGAACTCGCCTTGGCCGCGGAGGTGGCGGTCGTCCTCTACGCGGAGGACGGATGCGCCGACGCCCTCCGCCGTCGTGCCGCCGTCCGCTTGCGCTACGTGCTGGTCCATGCCGAATCAAGAAGCATACTGACGATCTCCGCCGCAAGCCTGCCCTTCTCCCTCTCCCTTCGGGAGAGGGCCAGGGTGAGGGGGTTCACGCGCCGACGCGGAAACCGCCGGCTCCGTTGGACTCGGTCCCATGCTGGTCAGGTTCGTGCTTGCCCGCCCTCTCACCCCGGCCCTCTCCCGGAGGGAAAGGGAGAAGGGGAAGCAGCGCCTGGAGCAATGGCATACAGCTTGCGTAGGCCGGGGCACGCCCCACGAGGATGCCCGCCATGACCCTGACCCGTCGCGCCGCGCTGGCCGCCGGCCTGTCCGCCCCGTTCATGTCCCAGGCTGCCCGGGCCGAGACGGTGGTGAAGATGGGCACGCTCAAGCTGATCCACGCCATCACGCCATACTTCTACGAGCGCTTCGTCCCCGACGGGATGCGGGTGGAGGTGATCGCCTTCGAAAGCCCGAGCGACGGCAAGGCCGCCGTCGTCACGAGGTCCATAGACTTCGGCACCTTCGGCATCGCCGCCGCCATCCAGGGCGCGGCCGCGCGGGAGCCGCTGACCGTCGTCGGTACCGTCTGCAACAAGGGCATGGGCGTTGTCGCCCGCAAGGACAGCGCGATCAACAGCCTCAAGGATCTGCGCGGCAAGCGGGTGGCGATCTGGCCCGGCTCCACCCAGGAGGTGTTCATCCTCGACCGCCTGCGGATGGAGGGCATGTCGGTGCACGACATCACCCCGGTTCGCGTCAGCTTCAGCGAGATGCACACGGCGCTGGCCCGCGGCGACGTGGACGCCTATGTCGGCGCCGAGCCTGCGCCCAGCATCTCCATCAGCACAGGGATCGGCAAGATCGTCGAATATCCCTACTCCACCCCGATGGGCAGCCTGAACCAGATCCTGGCGACGCACAGCGACACCGTGAAGCAGCGCCCGGACCTGGTGCGGACGATGGTGGGCCTGCAGCGCAAGGCAGCCGAGTTCGCCACCAGCCACCCGGACGACATGGTCGCGATGACGGTCGCCAAGCTCGGCCAGAAACGGGACGCCATCACCATCGCCCTGCCAAACGTCGAGCTGGTCTGGCGGATGACGCCCGAGATGATCCAGCAATCCAAGACCTACGCCGAGCACATGCTGGAAGCGAAGCAGATACGCGCCCTGCCCGACTTCGCGTTCCTGGATCCGCGCTTCTCGGACGAGGTCGCGGCGGCCTAGCCCGGCATGGTGGCGAACCGCCTGCAGCGGCTACAGGTGCCGCTCGGGCTGGCTGTGCCGCTGCTGGCCCTGGTGGGCTGGTGGGCCTCGACACGCGGCGCCGGCTACCGGCTGATCCCGGCGCCTGGCGAGGTCGGGGAGGCACTATGGGACCTGGCGTTCGGGGGCATCAACGACGATGCGTTCAGCGGCATGCTGCTGACCCACCTGGTTGCGTCGGCGTCCCGCGTTTATGGCGCGTTCCTGCTGGCGGCGATGGTGGCGCTGCCGCTTGGCATGGCGATCGGCCGGGTTTGGCTGGCCCGTGCGCTGTTCGACCCGGCGCTGCAGGTGCTGCGCCCGGTGCCCGTCACCGCCTGGCTACCCCTGTCCATGATCGTGTTCGGGCTGGGGCCGCGCTCGGCGTTCTTCCTGGTGGCGCTGGGGGCATTTTACCCGATCCTCATCAACACGGTGTTCGGCGTTCGCAGCGTGGAGCCGCGGCTGTTCGAGGCCGCGGCGATGCTGGGCACGACGCCGGCGGCGATGTTCTCGCGCGTGGTGCTGCCGGCGGCGATGCCGGGCATCTTCACCGGGCTGCGACTGGGGCTGGGGCTGTCATGGGTCGTGATCGTCGTGGGTGAGATGACCGGGGTGGAAACCGGGCTGGGGGCGATGATCATGGATGCCCGGCAGTTGTCGCGGACCGAGATCGTCATCGCCGGGATGATAACGATCGGTGCGGTGGGCTACTTGTCCGATCAGGCGGTGCTGCGACTAGGGAAGCGGGTGCTGCGGTGGAGCCCGCAGCACGCATGAGGGTGATCTCATGCATGGGGCTGCCGCTTCCTGCTCCCTCTTCCTCTGGGAGAGGGTTGGGGTGAGGGAGGCGGCAAGCACAGGATCGGCCCTGGCAGGGGCTGCCCCGGCTCCTGAACAGGCTGACTTTGGACCTCGCGGTTTCCCTCACCCCAACCCTCTCCCGAAGGGAGAGGGAGTCGGGGCGGTTCTTGGTTCGGCGCGGCGATGTGCGCGTAACAGGGGCAGGCCGGCATGACGCCGCTGCCCCCTGCGATTGACGTGCAGTCAGTCACCAAGCGTTTCGCCGGGCCGGCCGGGGACGTGGTGGCGCTGCAGGACGCGCAACTGAGCGTGGCCGCCGGCGAGTTCGTCTGCCTGATCGGCGCGTCCGGCTGCGGCAAGAGCACGCTGCTGCGCATCATCGCAGGCTTCGAGACCGCAACCGCGGGCCGGGTCGTCGTGCGCGGCAAGCCGGTGGAGGGGCCGGGGCCGGAGCGGGGCATGGTGTTCCAGGACTACGGCCTGTTCCCCTGGCTGTCGGTGCGCCGCAACATCGGCTTCGGCCCGGAAAGCCGCGGCAAGGGGCGGAAGGAGGTGGCGGAGATCACGGGGCGGTTCCTGGACATGATCGGCCTGGCCGCCTTCGCCGACGCCTACCCGCACCAGCTTTCCGGCGGCATGAAGCAGCGCGTCGCCATCGCCCGCGTGCTGGCCAACGACGCCCGCGTGGTATTGATGGACG
>CAXTDP010000121.1:0-10155 GCA_964242295.1 uncultured Acetobacteraceae bacterium
GGCGGGTGACGGAGCCGCTGGCGGCCTGCGGCGCCCGCTTCCAGTCCCGTGCCGGCGGACGGCTGCCCCTGGCGATCCAGGGCGCCCAGGATGCGCTGCCGCTTGAATACACCCTGCCTGTCGCCTCGGCCCAGGTGAAGTCCGCCCTGCTGCTGGCCGGGCTGAACGCCCCGGGCTGGACCCGCATCACCGAGCCGGAGCCGACCCGCGACCACAGCGAGAACATGCTCCGCCACTTCGGCGCCGAGGTCGTCGTGGAGCACCAGGGCCGTGGCCGCCTGATCAGCCTGATGGGCCAGCCGGAACTGGTGGCCGCCGACGTGCTGGTGCCCGGCGATCCATCCTCCGCCGCCTTCCCGCTGGTGGCGGCGCTGCTGGTGCCGGGGTCGTGCGTGACGGTGCAGGGAGTCGGGCTGAACCCGTTGCGGACCGGCTTGTTCGCCACCCTGCGCGAGATGGGCGCCGACCTCCTCGTCACGAATGAACACCTGGAAGGCGGCGAGCCCGTCGGCGACGTGACCGCGACCTATACCGGCCTGCGTGGCGCCGATGTGGCCGCGGACCGCGCGCCCAGCATGATAGACGAGTATCCCGTGCTGGCTGTCGCCGCCGCGTGCGCCACCGGCACCACCCGGATGCGCGGCTTGCAGGAACTGCGGGTGAAGGAAAGCGACCGCCTGTCCGCCACCGCCGCGCTCCTGTCCGTCAACGGCGCCCACGTGGAGATCGAGGGCGACGACCTGCTCGTCCATGGCGGCAACCAAGTGCCGCCCGGAGGTGGGCTGGTCGAGACCCACATGGACCACCGCATCGCGATGAGCGCCCTGGTGCTGGGCCTGGCGACGGAGCAGCCGATACGGGTGGATGACTCCGCGTTCATAGATACCAGCTTCCCAGGGTTCGCGTCGCTGATGCGCGGGCTGGGCGCCGACTTGTCTTGACCACCACCATCGCCATTGATGGACCCGCTGCCGCCGGCAAGGGCACGCTGGCCCGGCGCCTGGCGGCGGCGCTCGGCCTGCCTTACCTCGACACCGGCCTGCTGTATCGCGCCGTTGCCCGCCGCGCGCTGGATGTTGGCGCTGACCCTGCCGACCCCGCGGCGACGGAGGCCGCGGCCCTGGCGCTGCACGCCGACGACCTGGCACGCACCGACTTGCGCGGCCCTCAGGCGGATGCCGCTGCCAGCCAGGTCGCCACTCACCCTGGCGTTCGTGCCGCCTTAGTACGGTTCCAGCGCGAGTTTGCCGCGGGAGGCGCCGTGCTGGACGGACGCGACATCGGCACTGTCATCCTGCCCGGCGCCACGGTGAAACTGTTCGTCACCGCCGGCCTTGACGCCCGCGCGCACCGTCGCTGGCTGGAGCTACGCGCGCGCGGCGCCGAGGTGCCGGAAACCCAGGTTGCGGCCGAGATGGCGGCCCGGGACGCCCGGGACGCCGGCCGTGCAACCGCGCCATTGCGCGCCGCACCCGATGCCATCGTGCTGGACACCACCGGCCTGGACGCCGATGCCGCCTGCGCCCGCGCCTTGGAGATCGTGCGGGCACGCCTCAAGTAGTGGTCTGGTTAGGGCCGACGCCCCTGCTCCGGGCTGAGGCTGACCCTCCAGTGCGTCCGTCGAACTCGCGCTGCGCCTGCTCGATGTCGGACAGATGCTCGACCGTCCAGCCATATAGCGCGGCAAACGGCTGCTCCAGGGTGCGGCCGAGCGGCGTGACGGAATACTCTACTGCCACCAGCGAAACCGGGACGACCCGCCGGGCCACGAGGCCGTTTCGCTGCAAGCTCCGCAGCGCCTGCAGACGAAGGTGCGTGCAGGCGACGTGACGGGTCTGCGGGACTTCACAGCCGCCTTCCTCAGCGAACTGGTCTGATGCGAACACCGGCGGAGATGCCAATGATATAAAGAAACCACCCAAATTCCCTAATCTTCGGCGGGAAAAGGGATGGGCATCATCGTATTGCCGTGGCAGCCAGCCCAGTCGGAATCAGGTTATGCTTGACTCTGCCGACTGAAAACGTATGTCTGCCGTACGCGCAAGGCCCTGCCATCCGGCATGGGCCTGTTGCCGTTAAACCCGGCCCGCAGCGCCCCAGTGGCTGCGCGGGCAAGACGTCGCCCGGGAATACCCGGACCGCGCATGACAGATGACCCCGGCCCAGTCCGGCGCTCACTTACAGGAACCATCACACCACATGGCATCATCCGCCACCGCCCTCCTCGACCGTCCCAACAGCATGAGCGGGATGGAGGATTTCGCCTCCATGCTCGACGAGAGCATGAACCGGGAGGCGGGCTTCGAGGGCTCCGTCGTCACCGGCCGCGTCGTCCGGCTCACTGACGAATACGCCATCGTTGACGTTGGCCTGAAGTCCGAGGGCCGCGTTGCCCTCAAGGAATTCGCCCAGCCCGGCCAGAAGCCCGAGGTCCAGCCCGGCGACAACATCGAGCTATTCGTCGAACGCTATGAAGACCGGGACGGCTCCATCGTGCTGTCCCGTGAGAAGGCCCGGCGCGAGGAAGCCTGGACCAATCTGGAGAAGGCGTTCGAGGCGCAGCAGCGCGTGAACGGCACCATCTACGGCCGGGTCAAGGGCGGCTTCACCGTGGACCTGGGCGGCGCCGTGGCGTTCCTGCCCGGCAGCCAGGTGGACATCCGCCCGGTGCGCGACGTCGGCCCGCTGATGGGAACGCCGCAGCCGTTCCAGATTCTCAAGATGGACCGTGCCCGCGGCAACATCGTCGTCAGCCGCCGTGCTGTGCTGGAGGAGACCCGTGCAGAACAGCGGAGCGAACTGATCCAGGGCCTCAAGGAGGGCATGATCCTTGACGGCGTGGTGAAGAACATCACCGACTACGGCGCCTTCGTAGACCTGGGCGGCGTGGACGGGCTGCTGCACGTGACCGACATCGCCTGGCGCCGCATCAACCATCCGAGCGAGGCCCTGCAGATTGGCCAGCCGGTGCATGTGCAGGTCATCCGCTTCAACAGCGAAACCCAGCGCATCAGCCTGGGCATGAAGCAGCTTGAGGCCGACCCATGGGAGGGTGTGGCCGCCAAGTATCCGCCGGGTGCCAAGTATAGCGGCCGCGTGACTAACATCACCGACTACGGCGCCTTCGTGGAGTTGGAGCCGGGCGTCGAGGGCCTGGTCCACGTCAGCGAGATGAGCTGGACCAAGAAGAACGTTCACCCCGGCAAGATCGTCGCCACTTCGCAGGAAGTGGACGTGCAAGTCCTGGACGTGGACAGCAGCAAGCGGCGCATCAGCCTGGGCATCAAGCAGGTCCAGCGCAATCCGTGGGAGCAGTTCCAGGACGAGCACGCCGTGGGCACGACCGTCGAGGGTGAGGTCCGCAACATCACCGAGTTCGGGCTGTTCATTGGCATCGCGCCGGACGTGGACGGCATGGTGCACATGTCCGACCTGTCGTGGGACGAGGCTGGCGAGCTTGCCATCACCAAGTATGAGAAGGGTCAGGTCGTAAAGGCTAAGGTCCTGGACGTTGATGTCGAGAAGGAACGCATCAGCCTCGGGATCAAGCAGCTTCAGGACGATCCGGCCGCCGACACGCTCAGCCGCGTTCATAAGAACGACATCGTCACGTGCGTGGTGACCGCGGTGCAGGCGAACGGCATCGAGGTGAAGGTGGACGAGGTCCTGACCGGCTTCATCCGCCGGGCCGAGTTGGCGCGGGACAAGTCGGACCAGCGTCCGGACCGCTTCGCCGTCGGCGAGAAGGTGGATGCCAAGGTCACGGCGATTGACCGGGTGGGACGCAAGCTGTCCCTCACGATCAAGGGCCGGGAGATGGAGGAAGACAAGCAGGCCATCCAGGAGTTTGGCACCACCGACAGCGGTGCGTCGCTGGGCGACATCTTGGGTGCGGCGATCCGCCGCCGGAACCAGGCCAGCGAATAAGCTTTGGCCCTCGAAACTGATCTCCTACTGGACAGGCGGCGCCTCAAGCGCCGCCTGAACTTTTGGCGGGCGGCGGCGGTGCTGGCTGTGGTGGCGGCGCTGGCCGTCGTCGGCAGCCGATCGCGTTCCCTGGGTGGGGTGGGGTTGGCGCATGTCGCGCGTGTGAACGTGACCGGCGTCATCACCGAGGACCGCAAGCTGTTGGAGGCCGTGACCGACCTCGCCAGGGACGGCACGGTAAGGGCGGTGATCGTGTCCATAGACAGCCCCGGCGGCTCGGTTGCGGGCGGTGAAAGCCTTCGCGGCGCGCTGATTCGGGTCGCCGCGGCAAAGCCGGTCGTAGCCGTGATGCGGGGAACCGCCGCCAGTGCAGGCTACATGGTGGCGCTGCCATCAGCCCGGATCTTCGCGCGGGACGCAACGCTGACGGGCAGCATCGGCGTGATCCTGCAGACCGGCAACGTGGGCGACCTGCTGGGACGCCTGGGCGTGTCGGCGGAGGCGATCACGTCCGGCCCGTTGAAAGACCAGCCCAGCTTCACCCGCGGTCTGACGCCGGAAGGCCGGGACTACCTGCATGGCTTGGTGAATGACATGTATGACCAATTCGTTACGATGGTCGCCGATGCCCGGCACCTCGATCCCGCCCATGTGCGCGAACTGGCCGATGGACGCGCCTACACTGGACGGCAGGCACAGAAGCTGGGCCTGGTGGACGAGATTGGCGGTGAAGCCGAGGCCCGGGATTGGCTGGCGCGTGAGCGGGATGTCCCTGCCACGACTCCGGTCCGCGACCTGCAGACCGGCAACTTCTATGAGCGCACCTTGGGCGCGACGCTGTCGGGCCTATGGCGGTCAACGGTCGGTGGCACGCTTCCGGTCGGGGGCGCTTGGGCCATCTGGCAGGGCGGGGTCGGCGGCTAGGCCATCACCAGCCGGGATACTGCCGTCGAATTGGCCGTGCTGCAGGAATTGGATGGTGTGCCGGATGACCTCGGCATTTCGCACCATCAAGGCGTGGGTGGCGTGAACCGTCACATGTCCGGTCATGCCGGCCACACGGGTCCGGTCCACTGAAACCCTGCCGTCATTGGGTCCCGGCAGCAGCAGCCAGCCCAGCGGATCCAGCGCGCGGTCGCCGGCAATGACGCCCACAGGGTAGTCCACGACGCCGAAAAGCCGGGACAGCTTCCCCTCGGGATCGGTCCCTAGCTGCTGTCCCGCCGGGCCGAAGTAGCCGCGGTAAAGCAGGCGCCGCGCCAACAGGTCGGCCAGCTCGCTTCCCGCATTGGGCGGCCCCAGCATGACAACCCGTCCCAAGGCCGACGGACGGTGCCTGGCGATGTAGGCACGAGCCAGAAGACCACCCATCGAGTGTGTCACGACATGCGCCTGTCCACCCGGCTGCGCCAGGAACGGAGCCGCTTCGTTGTGGACGTGCTCGGCCAAGTCGGGGAGAGATTGCTTGCGTGAGGGATAATCCAAGTTGAGCGTCGCGAAGCCTGCCGCCTCAAGGCTGCGCGCAAGCTTCGCCAGGGAGGCGGAGGTGCGTGCGATCCCGTGCAGCAGCAAAACCCGGTCCAAGGCAACCTCCAGGCACGGTGCCGGGCACCCAACCTTGCTCGGGAACCGAAAGGATTACAACGCCTGGCGATGGCCTTTCCTTGACGCACCGGACGCCCTCCGGCATCGTCCACTCACCTCGCCGCGCCGCGGCCAACCAGCATGGCACCCCAGAATGACCAAGTCCGAACTGATCGCCGAGCTAGCCGAGGCAAACCCGCATCTGCTCAGCCGCGATGTGGAGCTGATCGTGTCCACCATCTTCGACGAGATCACCGCTGCCTTGGCCCGCGGTGCCCGCGTCGAGCTGCGCGGCTTCGGCGCCTTCACCGTCAAGCGGCGCGACGCCCGCACCGGCCGCAACCCCAGGACCGGAGAGGCCGTACCCGTGCTGGAAAAGGCCGTTCCCTTCTTCAAGGCCGGCAAGGAACTGCGCGAACGCGTGAACCTTGGCGGCAAGCCCAGCCGAACGGCGGCCCACGCCGACCGGGCGGCCTGATCCGATGCGTTTCCTCCTCGGCGTGCCCGCCCTTGTGCTGCTGGTGCTGTTCGCGCTGTCCAACAAGCAGCCGACGCGGCTTTACCTTTGGCCGACCGATATCACGCTGGACGCGCCGCTTTCCCTGGCTGTGCTGGTGGCGTCCGCAGTGTTCTTCCTGGCTGGCGCATTCATGACCTGGGGCACCAGCCTGTCCATGCGCGCCCGCGCCCGCCGGGCGGAGGAGCAGGTGCGGCAGTTGCGGACGCAGGTCCGCACCCTGCAAGCCCGGCCGGTGGCGGAACCACGCATCATTCCGCCGGCCAAGTCGCAGCAGCCCAGCAACGCTCCCGGCCTCCAATCCTCACGGCCGCTGCCTGCGCTGTCCTCCAACCGGGTCTAATGACCGGGCTGATCGCTGCGCTGGACACCGCCGACCCGGTGCAGGTGGCGACCTGGGCTGGCGCGCTTGCGCCGCATTGCGGCGTGTTGAAGCTGGGCTTGGAATTCTACCTGGCGATTGGACCTACCGGGATAAGCGGCGTTACCCAGCGCCCGGTATTCCTGGACCTAAAGCTGCACGACATTCCCAATACCGTGGCCGGGGCCGTTCGCGCTGTGCTGCCGTTGCGCCCTTACATGATGACGCTGCACGCGGCGGGAGGTGGCGCGATGATCGAGGCGGCGCGGCGAGCGGCCGACGGCGCGGACCGGCCCTTGCTGCTGGCCGTGACCGTCCTGACCAGCCTTGACAGCAGCGCCCTGCATGCGACCGGGGTCGCCGGCGGACCACGGCAGCAGGTATTGCGCCTGGCACGTCTTGCCCTGGGCGCCGGAGCGGACGGGGTGGTGTGCAGCGGCCAGGAGGCGGCGATGCTGCGCGATGCCCTGGGCGCCGGGCCGGTGCTGGTGGTGCCCGGCATCCGGCCTGCCGGCACGGCATCGGCCGATCAGGCCCGAACCATGACGCCTCGCCAGGCCGTCGAGGCCGGCGCGGACTGGATTGTGGTCGGACGCCCGATCACGGGCAGTCCCGACCCGGCTGCTGCCGCCGCAGCTATTGCCGCCGAGCTTGCATGACCACGCGCGTCAAGATCTGCGGCATCAACAGCCCAGCCGCCCTGGACGCAGCGGCAGATGCCGGGGCGGACTGGATCGGCTATGTGTTCTTCCCGCCCTCCCCGCGCGTCATTAGCCCGGCGCAAGCCGCGGCCCTGGACCGGCACCGCCGCGGCCCCGCGCGCGTTGGGCTGTTCGTGGACCCCCGGGATGACGAGGTGGCCGAGGTGCTAGCTGCGTTGCGGCTTGACGTGCTGCAGGTCCATGCGGACGCGGAGCGTGCGGCGGCGCTGCGGTCCCGCTTCGGCGTTCCAGTCTGGCACGTCGCTGGCGTCGGCACGGCGGCGGACCTGCCGGCCTCGGCGCCTGGCGTGGACGGCCTGCTGCTTGACGCCAAGGCCCCACCCGGCGCCACCCGGCCCGGCGGCAACGCCCAGGTTTTCGACTGGTCGCTGCTGCACGGCTGGGCGGCACCGCTGCCGTGGCTGCTGGCAGGCGGCCTAACGCCGGGCAACGTGGGAGAGGCGGTGCGGGTGTCGGGCGCTCTGGCGGTGGATGTGTCGTCGGGGGTTGAGAGAACGCGCGGGGTGAAGGATGCCGGGCTGATCCGGGCATTCATTCAGGCAGCCCACACGGCAAGGTAAGGCGGCATACGTTACTGGGCCGACTCGTAGTGTTTGTGGAAGGCACATGAACAGCCGTGATATCATCAAGGCGCTGCAAGATGCCGGATGGACCCGCGTCGGAGTGAAGGGCAGTCATTGGCAGTTCAAACATCCTGAACAGCCTGGCCGCGTTACTGTGCCCCATCCAAGACGGGATGTCGCGTCCGGCACGCTTCACAGCATTGAGCGTCAAGCAGGAATCAAGCTGAGGTAGATTATTGTGAACGCCTACATCGCTTTGCTGCGGAAAGAAGCTACTAGCGACTACAGCGTAGATTTTCCAGACTTCCCCGGCTGCATCACGGCGGGGCTGACGCTTGAGGAGGCCCGGCGAATGGCGGCTGAAGCCCTGACCTTCCACATAGAGGGCATGGCTGAAGACGGCGCACTGATCCCGGTGGCCTCATCGTTGGACGATGTCATGTCGGACCCGGACAACCGTGAGGCCGTCGCATTCTTAGTTGATGCCCCACCCAGCCCGGTGGGACCGGTGCAAATCAATGTGGTGTTGCCGAGCGATTTGTTAGAAGAGATTGATCGCCAGTCCGATGACCGCTCGCGCTTCTTGGCCGAGGCTGCCCGCGCCAAGTTGCGGACGGGATGACCGGCGTAGCTTTACAGACCAGCCCCAAGCCGGCGCCACGTGCCGCTCGTTTGGCTGCTTGGGTCCTCATGGTGCCGGGTGGCTCCGTGCTTGCGACGAGCACCATGGTCTCATTTGACTCAGACCTCTGGCTGATCCTTTTCCTAGAGGTGCCCCTGCTGCTGATCTGGGTAGCCTGCGTTATTGTAGCCGTATGCACGGCTGCCTGGCGCCGCAAGTGGTGGAATGCGGCCATGTTAATAGCGGCAATTGTCGCGGCAGCTCCCGCCACGATGATCGCGGAACGAGGCGGTAATTACATCCACCTCATCACCATGCTGCCCACATATGTGAGACAAACCGGTTCTACGGAATTGACAAGGTTTGACTGGGGTTGCAGCGGGTTCGTCGGCGGAGGGGCATCTTGTAATACGCTGGTTCATGATCCAATCGATCGCATCCTTACGGAAAGGATCACGTCAGGCATCCGCGGCAATCCTGAAAGGGCGTGGGTGCGGCACCTGCTCGGACACTACTATCTCGTAACCGCAGATGCTTGACTTGTAACACTTACCTCTGTTGAGGTCGTTGAAGCATCGGCGTGGATATGCCGGATAAGACTGGACACCTTTTCGGCGGTCATCAGAGCTTCAAACCCAGCCCTTCCGCTTGAACCACCAGAACGGCAGCACCCCGCTCAGCACGATCACCGTCAGGCCATAGAAGTAGCCGTACTCCCATTGCAGCTCCGGTATCCACTTGAAGTTCATCCCGTAGATGCTGGCCATCAGGGTCGGCGGCACGCCCACCACCGACACCACCGTCAGTATCTTGATGCCGTTGCTCTGCTCGATGTTGATGAAGCCCAGGGTCGCGTCCAGCAGGAACTGCACCTTGTTGGCCAGTTGGACGTCGTAGTCCGACAGGGACGCGATGTCCTGCCGCAGCGTCTTGAACCTCGGCTTCAGGTCCGCCGGCACCCAGCCGTCCGCGACCTCTCGCGAATAGGCCAGGATGCGGTTTACCCCCAGCAGGCTGTCGCGTATGTTGGACAGCCGCTCCCCTGCCCGACCCACGCCGCGCAGGGTGCCGCGCAACTTCTTGTCCATCACGCTGGCGTTTTGGGTCTCATCGCTTTCCTCACGGAACACCTCGCGGGACATGCGCTCCAGCTCGCCGCCGACCTGCTCCAGCACGTCCGCCAAGCGGTCCACGATCGCCTCCAGCAGGCCCAAGAAGGCGGAAGCGCTGCAAGGCGGCCGCGACGTCGCAGCGAAGCGCGTGGCGAACAGGTCGAACACCGGCATCTCGGCAAACCGCACCGTCATGAAGCGCTCCGCCGACAGCACGAAGCCCACTGGCGACACCCGGCTGGTCCCGTCCGGCCCGAGATAGGTCATCGGCGTGCTGAGGGTCATCACCCCATCGGACACCGACAGTCGGCTGCTGCTCTCGATCTCAGACAGGTCCGGCTCGGACGGGACGAGCAGTCCGGTCGCACGCTCGGCGAGGGCGCGCTCGGCTTCGGTCGGCGACACCAGGTCCAGCCACACGCCCTCGATCTCCGGCGGGTGCGGCGCGGGGGCCAGGGTTAGGCGGGGCGCGTGTCCGTTGTTCACGTAAAGCATGGTCCAGCATAACCCGCTGTGACGGTCGCGGCCAAGGCGGGTCAGGACAGGGCGGACAAAGGCAAGGCAGAGAGGGGCAAGGCGGGGCGTGACCCCCGCGGGCTGCTGCGGTATGACACCCCGCAAACCCACCCTGGCGCGTCAGCCAGGCGCGCTATCCCGGAGGATGCCTTGAACCAGATCGCCCCGCCCCGCCCCAACAGCCTGCGCCTCGGGCCAGACACCCGCGGCCGCTTCGGCGGGGTCGGCGGG
>CAXTDP010000121.1:10165-10861 GCA_964242295.1 uncultured Acetobacteraceae bacterium
CTTCGTGGCCGAAACCCTGATGCCGCTCATCCTGCAGGTCGAGGAAGCCTATGAGGCCGCCAAGGCGGACCCGACGTTCCAGACCGAGTTGGACGCCTACCTCAAGGACTATGTCGGGCGTCCCAGCCCGCTGTGGTTCGCCCAACGCCTGACGGCGAAGCTTGGCGGTGCCCGCATCTACATGAAGCGGGACGAGCTGAACCACACCGGCAGCCACAAGATCAACAACTGCATGGGCCAGATCCTGCTGGCCCGCCGGATGGGCAAGACCCGCATCATCGCCGAAACCGGCGCCGGGCAGCACGGCGTGGCAACGGCGACCGTCTGCGCCCTGTTCGGCCTGCCCTGCACCATCTACATGGGGGTCACCGACGTGGAGCGGCAGAAGCCCAACGTGTTCCGGATGCGCCTGCTGGGCGCCGAGATCAACTCGGTCACCTCCGGCGCCGGCACCCTGAAGGATGCCATGAACGAGGCGATGCGCGACTGGGTCGCCAACGTCGCCGACACTTACTACCTGATCGGCACCGTCGCCGGCCCCCACCCCTACCCGGCGATGGTCCGCGATTTCCAGAGCATCATCGGCACCGAGGCCCGCGTGCAAATCCAGGAGGCCGAGGGACGCCTGCCCGACGCCATCGTCGCCGCCATCGGCGGCGGCAGCAACGCGATGGGCCTGTTCCATCCCTTCCTGGA
>CAXTDP010000122.1:0-7411 GCA_964242295.1 uncultured Acetobacteraceae bacterium
CGCAGATGCCCAGCGTCAGGTTGACCTGCTGGAACGTCGTGTAGAAGCTCGTCGCCGCACTCATGCGGTCCCGCGGGATGTCGGCGTAGGCTATGGTGTTGTAGGCGGTGAACTGCAGCGACTGGAAGAACCCGCCCACCATCAGCAGCCCCAGGATCGCCGCCGGCGGCCAGCCCGGCCGCATCAGCGCCAGCGTTCCCAGCAGGCCCGAGGCGATCAGCCCGTTCCAGATCATCGTGTTGCGGAACCCCCAGCGGTGCAGCACCGGGCGCGCCACGAAGCGCATCAGCATGGATCCCAGGCTGCCGCCGAAGGTGATGAGGCCGCTGCTTGCCGCCGACATGCCGAAGCCCAGTTGCAGCATCAGCGGCAGCAGGAACGGGATGGCCCCGGCCGACACCCGGCTGAGGCCCCCGCCGATCACCGACAGCGCAAACGTCGGCACCCGCATCAGCCGCAGGTCCAGCACCGGCGACGGATGCCGCCGGGCGTGCAGCACATACAGCGTCCCGGCCACGATGCCTGCCGCGAGCACTCCCCCCGCGACGACCAGCGACGCCTCGCCGCGGCTGATGGCCTCCAGCCCGGTGACCAGGCAGGCCAGCGATATGCCGGACAGCACCAGCCCCGGCAGGTCGAAGCTGACCCGGCCGGGCTCCCGTACGTTGGCGATGAAGCGCAGGGCGAGCAGGATGCCCAGCACCCCGATGGGCACGTTGATGTAGAAGATCCAGCGCCAGGACAGGTAGGTCACCAGGAACCCGCCGACCGGCGGCCCCAGCAGCGGGCCGAGCTGCGCGGGGATCATCAGCCAGGTCATCGCGACAACCATCTCGGCCTTCGTCACCGAACGCAGCAGCACCAGTCGCCCCACCGGCACCATCATGGCACCGCCAATCCCTTGCAAGACGCGCGCCGCCACCAGTG
The DNA here is from genome assembly GCA_964242295.1 of uncultured Acetobacteraceae bacterium. GTDB lineage: Bacteria > Pseudomonadota > Alphaproteobacteria > Acetobacterales > Acetobacteraceae > DASWOJ01. Next base: position 928 of record CAXTDP010000122.1, read on the forward strand.
TCGCCATGCCATTGGCCTGCCCGCATAGGATGGACCCCAACGTGAACAGCGCGATGGCGCCGCAGAACACGGTGCGGGAGCCGAACCGGTCCGCCACCTTGCCGCTCGCAGGGATGAACACCGCCAGGGCCAGCAGGTAGGAGGTCAGCGCCACGTTCAGCCGCACCGCCTCCGTCCCGAACGAGCGCGCCATTTCTGGCAGCGCCGTCGCCAGCACCGTGCCGTCGAGCTGTTCCATGAACAGGGCGCTGGCGACGATCAGCGCCGTGGTGCGCGGGCTGATGCCGGGTTCCCGGCGCCGCTCGTAGCGTGCCCGCGCCCGGCGGCGGATTTGGCGGCGGATCAGGGCATTGATCGCGTCCGTGGCGGATTGACGGAGGGGCATCCCATAGGGTCGCCCAATCTCGCCGGGGCGTGAAGGCCGGACGGCGCAAGCCGGACCCACACCTATTGCAGCTTATCATAACGCTGCTTACCTTAAGGCCCGTGAGCCAATATGAGCCTGACCTGCTGCAACTGCTGGGCGACGTGGGCCGTATGCTGCGGACCGAGGCCGACCGCCGCGCCAAGGCACATGGCATGTCGCGTGCCGGCTGGGTGATCCTCGGCCGGCTGGAGCGGCAGCCCGGCCTGTCCCAGAAAGAGTTGGCGGAAATCCTGGAAGTCGAGCCGATCACCGTCGCCCGCCTGGTGGACCGCTTGCAGGCGAGCGGCCTGCTGGAGCGGCGGCCCGACCCGGCGGACCGCCGGATCTGGCGCCTCCATCTGCTGCCCGCCGCCGGACCCGTCTTGGACGAATTGGCGGAGCAGCGGGCGAGCCTGGTTGCCCTGCTCACCAGCCGGGTTGACCCAGCTGCCGTCGCCGTCCTGACCGACGCGCTGCTGCGCATGCGCGCCACCCTGTCCCGCCGCCCGGATGCCGACGCCGTGCTGGCCACCGCCGTACTGCCCGCCACCGTGCTGCCCGCCGCCGTGCTGCCCGCCATTGAGGAAAACGCCTGATGTCGCAAGCTGTCGCTACCGCCCGGGACGTTCCCGAGGCGCGCCCCGTGGACGCCAAGCCCGCTGCCCCGGCGCGCAGCCGCCGGCGCTGGCTGCGCCCCCTGCTCATGCTGGGCGGGATCGCCGCAGTGGGGGCCGGGTCGCTCGGGTTCTGGGTGAACGGCGGGCGCTACGTGTCCATAGACAACGCCTACATACGTGCCGATAAGGTGTCGCTGGCGACCGACGTGTCCGGCTTGATTGCCGAAATCCCGGTGCACGAGGGCCAGGAGGTCCGCAAGGGCGACCTGCTGTTCCGCCTGGACGACCGGCAGTTCCGCATCGCGCTGGACTCGGCCAGCGCCAACCTGAACCAAACCCGGCTGCAGCTCGAGGCCATGAAGCGCGATTACGAGCGCATGCTGCGCGACGTCGGCAGCAAGGCGGCGCAGGTGCAGGCCGACCAGGCCCGGTTCGACCGCGCCAACGGCCTGGTCGGCCGCGGCGACGTGGCCCGGTCCACCTATGACGATGCCCGCTTCCAACTGCTGGCGGACCAGCAAGCCCACGAGTCAGCCAAGGTCGCGGCGCAGGTGCAGTTGGCACGGCTGGGCGGCGATGCCAATTCCGACCCGGAAACCATGCCGTCCTACAAACAGATGCAGACCCAGGTGGCGGAGGCGCAGCGCCAGCTCGACCACGCGTCGGTGCATGCGCCGATGGATGGGGTGGTGACAGGCGTGGATGCGGTGTCGCCGGGCACCTACCTGGCGGCCAGCACCGCGGCGTTCGGCCTGGTGTCGTCCGAGCACGCCTGGGTGGAGGCGAACCCGAAGGAAACCGAGCTGACCTGGGTGCGCCCTGGGGACCATGTCGGCGTCACCGTGGACACCTATCCCGGACGGACCTGGACCGGCACCGTGGGCAGCATCGCTCCGGCGGCCGGCGGCGAGTTCTCCATCCTGCCGGCGCAGAACAGCAGCGGCAACTGGGTCAAGGTGGTGCAGCGCGTCCCGATCCGCATCCAGGTTGACCACGCGGCAGGCGACCCGCCGCTGCGTTCCGGCATGAGCGTGGAGGCGGAGGTTGACACCGGCCACACGCGCAGCCTGCACGACCTGTTCTGACAGCCTGCTCCTGCTCCCTCTCCCTCCGGGAGAGGGTCGGGGTGAGGGGGTCTTTGTTGCGGAGCGAGGACTGCCTGTGTCCACGGCACACGGTCCCGCATCGGTGAAGAATGGCCTTGCCCGCCCCCTCACCCCAACCCTCTCCCGGAGGGAGAGGGAGCAGGGATGCCGCTTTGATTTGAGGCGGGTTTTATGAACCCTGTTCCCAACCGCGGCCTCATCACCGTGTGCGCCATGATCGCCACGCTGATGCAGGCGCTGGACAGCACGATCGCCAACGTGGCGCTGCCCTACATGCAGGGCAGCCTGTCGGCGACCACCGACCAGATCACCTGGGTGCTGACCAGCTACATCGTTGCCGCCGCGATCTTCACCGCGCCGGTCGGCTGGCTGTCGGCCCGGTTCGGACGCAAGCAGTTGTTTCTGGTGTGCCTGGTGGGCTTCACCGCCGCCTCCATGCTGTGCGGCGTCGCGCAGTCGCTGGAGCAGATGGTGCTGTTCCGCCTGCTGCAGGGCGTGTTCGGCGCGGCGCTGGTGCCGCTCAGCCAGGCGACGATACTAGACATCTACCCGCCGGAACAGCGCGGTTCGGCAATGGCGATGTGGGGGGTCGGCGTGATGGTCGGCCCGATCCTGGGACCGACCCTGGGCGGCTACCTGACCGACCTGTATAACTGGCGCTGGGTATTCTATGTCAACCTGCCCTTTGGCGTGCTGGCGACGGCCGGGCTGATGCTGTTCCTTCCCAAGACCGAGGCCAGGAGCGGCCACCGCTTCGACTTCCTCGGTTTCGGCGTGCTGGCGCTGGGGCTGGGCGCCTTCCAGCTCATGCTGGACCGGGGGCAGGACCAGGACTGGTTCGGATCGCGCGAGATCATCATCGAGGCGGTGCTGGCCGGGCTGGGCATCTACCTGTTCGTGGTCCACCTGCTGACGGCGGAGCGGCCCTTCATCGCCCCGCGCCTGTTCAGGGACCGCAACCTTTCGGCCAGCCTCGCGGTGATGTTCGCGGTCGGCATGATCCTCCTGGCGTCGTCCGCCCTGCTGGCGCCGTGGCTGCAGACGCTGGCGAACTATCCCGTGGCGACGGCCGGGCTGGTGATGGCGCCGCGCGGCTTCGGCACCATGGCGGCCATGATGATCTCCGGGCGGCTGTCATCCCGGGTGGACCCGCGCGGCCTGATGGCGCTGGGGATCGTGCTGCTGACCTGGAGCCTGTGGGACATGACCGGCTGGACGCCCGACGTGGACAGCGCGAGAGTGATCTGGGTCATCATCGTGCAGGGCGCCGGGCTGGGCTTCGTGTTCATCCCGTTGCAGGTGATCGCCTTCGCGACGCTGCCGGCGGAGCTGCGGACGGACGGGACCTCCCTGCTGTCGCTGCTGCGCAACGTCGGCAGCGCGGTAGGCGTATCGGCGTCGTCCGCGCTGCTGGCCCGCAACATACAGATCAACCACGCCGAGCTGGCGGCGGGGATCACGCCGTTCAACCAGGCGCTGCACGGGCGGGGGATGGTGGCGCAACTGCTGGCGCCGGGCACGGCGAAGGGCGCCGCCATGCTGGATGGGATCATCAACCAGCAGGCGTCCATCATCGCCTACCTCGACGACTTCAAGGCGATGATGCTGGTCACCGCCCCGGCGGCGCTGCTGCTGTTGCTGATGCGCCGGCCTGCGGTTACCGCCAAGGCGGACGGGGATCACCCGGCGGTGCTGGACTGAGTAGGCCTGCGCGGCCCCTCCCGTCTGTGGGCCGCCAGGACTGCGCAAGTACCTGGACTGCGCAAGTATTTGTAGCCGTTTGTTCGCCAGCGATGCCCCAAAGGGTTGTTTAGCGCGCCGGATGCTACGTTTGCGCGCAAGGGCGGAGGAGGCGGACGGCGCGCCCGGTGGATTGACCGTCCGGTGCCGCCGCCCCAAGCTCGACGCAGCGCAGCATAGGACGCACCATGGACCTGCCCACCCCGCCACTGCAGGCCAATGAGCAAAAACCCGTGCCGCGGGCAATCGTGCTCACGTCGCATCCGCGCAACGTGCGGGGCGTCCGGGCGGTGGCATGGGGCGTCGGCGACGCCAAGCTGCGCGGCCCGGTAGTGGCGACCCTGCACTCCGCCCCCGGGCGCAACGCCATCGGCACCCATGCCGGCGCGTATTCGCTGTATCGCGCGCTGGCGGTGGCGGCGGGTCAGTTGGACCCTGCGCACCGTCCTGACCTCACCAACACTGCGCCGGCCGTGCCCATCGGGCCATTTCCGCAATGGGCCGGGGACGCGATCGTGTCGCTCGACCCCTGGGGCCACATGCCAGCCGAGGTTTTCGCCGACGAGATCGCCGCCGGGCAGGACGTGCGGCCCAGCATCGCCGTGACGCGCGCCCACATCAACATGCCGGAGATTGCCGACGCCATGCGCGCCGGGCGCTTGGTCCCGGACGGAGACGTGCTGACCGCGGCCGGCGACGTGCGCGTGACCAAGATCGCCATCGAGCCGGTCTGGCACCTGCCCGGCGTCGCTCGGCGCTTCGGCATCCCGCTCCCCGACCTGCGCCGCGCGCTGTTCGAGCACACCGGCGGCATGTTCCCCGAGCTGGTGACCCGCCCGGACCTGAACGTGTTCCTGCCCCCCATCGGCGGCACCACGGTTTACCTGATGGGCGACCCGGCGCGGCTGGGCCGCCCCGAAACGCGCATCGCCTGCCGCATCCATGACGAGTGCAACGGCTCCGACGTGTTCGGCTCGGACATCTGCACCTGCCGGCCCTATCTGGCGCAGGGCATCGAGGTCGCCGTCGAGACGGCCCAGGCCGGCGGCGTCGGCGTCGTCGTCTATAACCGCAAGGAAGGCCGCGCCCTCGGCGAAGTGACGAAATTCCTGGTCTACAACGCCCGCAAGCGTCAGCCCGGCGGCGACCGCGCCGACGCCTACTTCGAGCGCACGGAATGCGTCGCCGGCGTGCAGGACATGCGATGCCAGGAGCTGATGCCGGACGTGCTGCACTGGCTCGGCATCACCCGGATTGACCGGCTAGTGTCCATGAGCAACCTGAAATACGCGCCGATCACCGCGAGCGGCATCGAGGTCGTGGAGCGCGTGCCGATCCCGGAGTGGCTGATCCCCGCCGACGCCAGCGTCGAGATGGACGCCAAAAAGGCCGCCGGCTACTTCACGACGGCAGTGCCGGACGCGGCCGAGCTGCATGTGGCAAAGGGCCGCGGCCTGGATGGGTGACGCTGCCCTGGCAGCATGGCTGTGCAGCGCCGCCGCGGTGCGGGAACGGTGCACCGGCCTGCTGGATGTGGCGCTCGGCGCCGGGCTGCCGAACATGGCGGTGGATTTAGGGCGGCTGCTGGCCTGCGCCGACTACACCGCGGAGGTGATCCGGCGGAACTATCCCACGCTCGACATCCCGCATCATGCGCGCTGGCGGCACTTCGCGGTGGGCGAAGTGGACCGCTGGGGCGCGCTGCGGGCTGACCTGGGCCGGCTGGATGCGGCGGCGCTGGCCCGCACGCGGATAGACCTGTGCGTCGTCAGCGTGCTGCTGGACGCGGGGGCCGGACCGGAATGGCGGTATCGCAACACGGACACGGGGCAGGTGCTGGCCCGGTCGGAGGGGCTTGCGGTTGCAAGCCTCGCGGCGTTCCGCGCCGGGCTGTTCTCGGCGGAGCGGTTGCCGCAGGCGGACGCGGCCGGGCTGATGGCGGTTGACGCGGCGGCGCTGGGCCGGGCGTTCCAGGTTGCCGAGGGAAACGCCTTGGCCGGGCTGGAAGGCCGGGCGGCACTGATGCGGCATCTGGGCGCGGCGGTGCTGGCCCGGCCGGACCTGTTCGCGGGCGGCCGGATCGGCGGACTGTATGACGCTCTCGCGCCATCCGGCACGGTCGGGGCGGCGGCGCTGCTGGCGGCTCTATTGGACGGGCTGGGACCGGCATGGCCGTCCCGGATCGTGATGGCCGGGCGCTCGTTGGGGGATGTGTGGCCGCACCCGGCCGTGCCCGGCGATGGGCTGGTGCCGTTCCACAAGCTGTCGCAGTGGCTGGCCTACTCGCTGATCGAGGTGTTCGAGGACGCCGGGTTGCCGGTCACCGGCATCGCGGACCTGACGGGATTGCCGGAATACCGGAATGGCGGCCTGTTGCTGGACCTCGGCGTGCTAGGGCTGCGCGACCCGGCACTGGCGCAGGCGCCGCTGCCGGCAGGCCATCCCGCGGTCGTGGAATGGCGGGCGCTGACGGTGGCGCTGCTGGACCGGCTGGCGCCGATGATCCGCGAGCGCCTGGACCGCGACGAGGCTTCGCTGCCCCTATCGCGCATCCTGGAAGGCGGCACCTGGGCCGCTGGCCGCACGGCTGCCGCCGAACGCCGCCCTGGTGGCGG
>CAXTDP010000122.1:7421-10780 GCA_964242295.1 uncultured Acetobacteraceae bacterium
CATCAGCGACGGAACAATATTCTGAAGGGCTTCCTTCCTTCTCCCTGTCCCTCCGGGAGAGGGCCGGGGTGAGGGAGGCGTCCGGCACCGGGTTGGATCGGAGCACGCTGCAACCCAATGGCACCGGCCGTCTCACATCCCCAGCCAAGACCCCCTCACCCCAACCCTTTCCGGAGGGAGAGGGAGCAGCACGCCTATGTCCTGAAAGTGCAGACCATGTCCAACGTCACCATCGTCACGCATCCCCTTGTGCAGCACAAGCTGACGCTGCTGCGGCAGAAGGACACGGCGACGGCCGATTTCCGCCAGATCGCCCGCGAGATCAGCCTGCTGATGGCCTACGAGGTCACGCGTGACCTGCCGCTGGAAAACGTTACCATCGAGACACCGCTGGAAACGATGGAGGCGCCATCCCTAGCCGGCAAGAAGATCTGCTTCGTGCCGATCCTGCGCGCCGGCACCGGCATCCTCGATGGGATGCTGGACCTGATCCCCTCCGCCCGTGTCGGCCATATCGGACTGTATCGCGACCCGATGACGCTCGTGCCGGTCGAATACTACCTCAAGCTGCCGGAAGACCTGCCGGACCGGATGGTGGTGTTGGTGGACCCGATGCTGGCAACCGGCCACTCCGCCGCGGCGGCGCTGTCCCGCCTGCGCCAGGCCGGGGTGGCACAATTGCGCTTCGTATGCCTGCTAGCCGCGCCGGAAGGACTGGCTGTGCTGGAGCGGGAACACCCCGACGTCCCCGTTTACACTGCCGCGGTGGACCGGCAGCTCGACGAGCACGGGTATATTCGCCCAGGGTTGGGTGATGCCGGAGACCGGCTGTATGGGACGAAGTAGCGGTGCCTGCTCTAGCCCGCCATAATTCCACGCCCTGAGCCAGACCGGCTTATGTCCAGATATACTCTGTTCACGTGAGAACCCGAAAATCGGCCATCGAGTCGAGCCCGACACCACCGGTGTTCAGGGCGTGCGAAATTTTCGGGTTCTCATGTGAACGGAGTATAGCACACGAACCAGTCTGGCTTTTTCGCTTGCGAGCGGAGGATGCAGTCAGGTCGGGTCACTGCGCGTCTGGGCCTGCCTCCAATCTGCTCTATGCCGCGGGGTCGTCCCGCCCGTGCACCGCGGCTGGAGGCGTCGTCGCCTCCACGGCGGTGAAGGCTTCCAGGATCTTGTAGCTATGCTCGGCACCGCGCGGCACGATCCAGGAATCGCCAGGGTTGAGCAGGATCACCTGCCCCTCGATGTGCAGCTCGGCCCGGCCGCTGATGGCGTAGCCGGCGCAGTCATATTCCCGGCGCACCGGCGCCTCCTCCGTGCCCGGCGCCACATCCTTCCACATCCGCATCGCAATGTTCTTGCCGGTCGCGAGATACACCTGTCCATCCGGCCCCTTCGGCGAATGGCTGCTGTCCACTTTGATTACCGTCGTGTCGCCCATGCCGGCCTCCCCTGATTGCCACGCCCGAACGCCGCGGCACGGAGATCGGTTGCAGGTGCGCCTGAAGTCTGGGGCGCCTGAAGCGTAGGGTGCCTGACCCCCTGGAGCATCCAGCAACCCGCCCGCCCGGCAGGCCAGGTCATGCGCCAACGGCCCTCCAGCGTACAGGCCGCCGGTCAGCCCCGCACCGCCCGGGCGCCCAGCCTGCGGATCGTCAGCAGCGTCGCCAGGATCGCCAGCAGTGAAATCCCAGTCGTCGCCGCCCCCAGCGCATACAGCACGGGGGAAGTGACGTTCGTCGTCATGCCATAGATCTCCAGCGGCAGCGTATTGTCGCTGCCGGCGGTCAGCAAAGTGCGCGGGAACTCGTCCCAACTCAGGGTAAAGCCGAACAGGCCGATGCCGACGATGCTCGGCGCCAGGATCGGCAGCATCACCAGGCGGAACACCTGCCAGGGCGTCGCGCCCAGGTCGCGCGCCGCCTCCTCCCACGACCGGTCGAACCGGTTCAGCACGGCGAAGGTGATCAGCAGCCCGAATGGCAGGGTCCAGGTCAGTTGCGCGCCGAACGCGGAACTCCACCACGCCGTGTCCAGCCCGGCCTGGCTGAACACCAGGCCCACGCCGAGGCTGACTAGGATGGACGGCACGATCAGGCTGGACAACGCCAGCACGAACAGCGTGCTGCTGCCCCGGAACGGACGGCGGAACGCCAGCCCGGCGGCCAGCGCCGCGCAGACCGTGGTGACCGTGACCATCACCGCCAGCCCCACCGTCCGCCGCAGTGCCGCCCCCAGGTCGCCAACCGCCTGAGTCGCCAGCAACTGCTGGAACCAGTGCAGCGACACGCCGCGCATCGGAAAGGTCAGCCCGCTGTCGGGTCCTCCGAACGCCAGCACCACGATGGTCAGGATCGGCCCGTACAGGAACAGCACGAAGGCGCCAAACAGCAGCGTCAGCAACGCACGCGCCACCCCTAAAGCTCCCGCCGCACGCCGGACAGGCGCAGGATCGCGCCCACCATCAGCAGCACGACCGCCAGCAGCACGACGGCGTTGGCGCAGGCCGCCGGGTATTGCAGCAGGCCGATCTGGTTGGAGATCATCAGCCCGACCGACGCCCGCTGCCCCCCGCCCATCAGCCGGACGGTGATGAAGTCGCCCATCACCAGCGTGACCACGAACACCGATCCGATGCCGAGGCCGGGCCGGCACAGCGGGACGACGACGTTCCAGACAACCTGCGCGCCCGTGGCTCCGGAGTCGCGCGCCGCTTCCACCAGGCGCCGGTCAATCCGCATCATGGAGTTGAACACGGGCACCACCATGAACAGCGCATACAGGTGGATGAAGGCCAGCACGACCGCGAAGTCGGAGAACAGCAGCGCCTCCAGCGGACGGTCCACCAGCCCCATGCCCATCAGCGCGCCGTTCACCAGCCCATTGCGGCCCAGGAACGGCACCCAGGAGATCATGCGGATGATGTTGCTGGTCAGGAACGGCACCGTGCACACCAGGAACAGCGCCGTCTGCATCGCCGTCGTGCGGACGTGGAACGCCAGGTAGTACGCGATGCCGAATCCCAGCGGCAGGGTGATGGCCCAGACCAGCGCGGCATACTTCAGGGTGTTGCCGTAGGTCCGCCAGGTCACGGTTGAACCCAGCACATCTCGGTAGTTGTCCAGCATGACGGCGGGGATGACCCGCACGCTGTCGTAGTCCCAGAAGCTGACGACCAAGATCGCCAGCAGCGGCAGCACCAGGAAGCCGAGCAGGACGGCGGCAAGCGGCAGGGCTTGGAGGTAGGGCCGTATGCTTGCAGCCGTCATCGAGGACTGCATGCGCCGCCGCGGCCCGAGAATAGGCAGGACCGCCCGTTGCTGCTCCCTCTCCCTCCGGGAGAGGGTCGG
>CAXTDP010000123.1:0-10741 GCA_964242295.1 uncultured Acetobacteraceae bacterium
AGCGCGTCAACATCGCCCGCGCCCTGGCGATGGGTCCGCGCATGGTGATCCTGGATGAGGCGGTGTCGGCGCTGGACAAGTCGGTCGAGGCCCAGGTGCTCAACCTGTTGCGCCAGTTGAAGCGCACGCTGAACCTGACCTACCTGTTCATCAGCCACGACCTGAACGTCGTGCGCTACATCAGCGACCGGGTGCTGGTGATGTATCTGGGCCAGGTGGTGGAGCTAGGCCCCGCAGCGGAACTGTTCGCCGCCCCGCGCCACCCCTACACCCGCGCGCTGCTCGGCTCCCGCCTGTCCATGGACAGTACCCGGCGGATCGAGGCGCCGCCCATCGTCGGCGACCCGCCCAGCCCAATTGCGCCCCCCTCCGGCTGCCGCTTCCGCACCCGCTGCTCCCATGCGGAGGCGGTCTGCGAGACCAATGCCCCCGTGCTGGGGGAGTGGAGGGACCGCGCCTCCCACGTCGCCGCCTGCCACATGACCGATCCGGCCTCGGGTCACAGCCTGGCGGGGACGGCATGATGGACGGCTCGATGAAGGGTGGCCCGATGAACGGGACCGCCGGACCGCCGCTACTGGAGGTTCAGGACCTGTCCGTCCGCTTCACCGGGCGCGAGGCCACCGTGAACGCGGTCAGCGGCGCCACCTTCAGCCTGCGTGCAGGCGAGGTGCTGTGCCTGCTGGGCGAATCCGGCTCCGGCAAGTCGGTCACCCTGCGGGCGCTGATGCGGCTGCTGCCCAAGCGCGCGCAGGTCGCCGGCCGCGTCAGCGTCGCCGGGCAGGATGTGATGGCGCTGGACGGCGCCGCGTTGCGCAACTTCCGCGGCGGCACCGTCTCGATGGTGTTCCAGGAGCCGATGACGGCGCTCGATCCCGTTTACACCATCGGCCAGCACCTGACCGAGATGATCCGCCGCCACAAGGGCGGTACCCGGGCAGAGGTGCGCGCCCGGGCGCTGGAGATGCTCGACCTGGTCAAGGTCCCCGCTGCGGCTCGGCGTATTGACGCCTACCCGCACGAACTCTCCGGCGGCTTGCGCCAGCGCGCCATGATCGCCATCGCCCTGAGCTGCGGCCCGCGCCTGCTCCTGGCCGACGAGCCGACCACTGCGCTCGACGCCACCGTGCAGATCCAGGTGCTGATCCTGCTGCGCCGGCTGCAGCAGGAGCTGGGCATGGGCACGATCTTCGTCACCCACGACCTCGGCGTCGCCGCGGAGATCGCGGACCGCGTGGCGGTGATGTATGCCGGCCGCGTGGTGGAGGAAGGCCCGGTGGCCGATGTGCTGCGGGCGCCAGCGCATCCCTACACCGCCGGGCTGATGGCCTCCACCGTGCACGACCAGGCGCCCGACGAGGACATCGCGGCCATCCCCGGCAGCCCGCCCGACCTGCGCCACTTGCCGCCGGGATGCAGCTTCGCGCCGCGTTGCGTCTGGGCCATGCCGGCCTGCTGCCAAGGGTTCCCCGACCCGGTGTACCCCGCTCCTGGCCGCATGGCCCGCTGTCTGCGCGTGGCCGATGTGCTGCGCGCCGGCCCTCCGCAACCTGGTGCGTCCCAACCCCGTCCTTCGCAGCCCAATGCGTCACAAGAAGGAGTCCACGCATGAACGGAGTGAACCTGCCGCAGCCGGTGATGGACCGCGTCGTCGCCCGGCGTGGCACGCCGCATCCCTTCGACATCCTGGACCCATCCCGTACTGCCATGGTCGTGGTGGACCTGCAGAACGGCTTCATGGACGACGCCGTTGGCCACGCCGTCTGCCCGGCGGCCCGCGACATCGTGCCCGAGGTCAACCGACTGGCCGCGGCGACGCGCATGTCAGGTGGCGGCGTGTTCTGGATCAAGAACACCTTCAACGCCGACAGCGCCCGCGAGTGGTCCGTCATGCAGGACATGGCGACTCCGGAAGGACGGCGCCGCCGTGCCGCCTCCATGTCCGAGGGCACGCCAGGCCATGCGCTATGGCCGGCGCTGGAGGTGCGCCCAGAGGACGAGGTGCTGCCGAAATACCGCTACAGCGCCTTCCTGCCCGGCGCGTCCGACCTGCCGGGGCGCCTGCGCGCCCGCGGCTTCGACACCGTGCTGATCACCGGCACCGTCACCAACGTGTGCTGCGAATCCTCGGCGCGCGACGCCATGATGACGAATTTCCGCGTGGTGATGGTCAGCGACGGCAACGCCGCCATGACCCCGGCCGAGCACGACGCCTCACTGATCTCGCTTTACCTGTCGTTCACCGACCTGATGGACACCGACATGGTGATCGAGCGCCTGGGCCGCCGGGCGGCGCAGGCGCCCCAGGCGGCTTACGCGGCATAACCCCGACCACCGTCTGCCGTGCCCCGTCCCGTCAGCACGGGCCGCTCCTGGCGCGGCAGTCCAGGGCCGGCAACTGCCGTCCTATGAGCCGCCGCGTCACCGCACACCTCGCAATGACGGACGGGTCAAGCCGGGACCCGGTTCGCGCCAGGCACTGAAGGAGGACCCATGCCGAAAGACCCGCTGCCAAACGACTCATTCCCAAACAATACCTTCGTTGACGCGACCGTGGCGATGATCGCCACCTGGCACGGCGTGACGCCGCCCAACGACGCCGCGCTACGCATGGTCGCCGACCTCCGCAAGATCATTGGCGACTTCGAAGCCCAGCGCGGCACGCTGCTGTTCGAGGATGAGCCATCCAGCTTCGAGGCCGCCCTGCTAGCCACCGCGGCGCCGGAGCGCATGCCATGAGCACGGTACTGGACCTGGCCGACCTGTCCCTGGTGGACGCGGCTGAGGCAGTCCGCAAGCGGGAGGTCTCCTCCGTCGCGCTGCTGGAGGCATGCCTGTCGGAGCTGGACGTCCACGAGGCCCAGGTGAACGCGACGATCTGGGTGGACCGCGACGCGGCCTATGCCTCGGCCCAGGCGGCGGATGCGGCGCTGGCCGCCGGTGCCACCCCGGGTCCGCTGCACGGCCTGCCGCTGGCGCACAAGGACATGTATTACCAGGCCGGCCGCGTCTCGACCTGCGGCTCGGAAATCCGGCGCAGCTTCGTGCCGGAGGTGACGGCGACCGTGATCGCCCGCATGGCCGGCGCCGGGGCCTTTGCGTTCGCCGGGCTGAACATGGCGGAGTATGCGCAGAACGGCACCGGCCACAACCGCCACTACGGCGACTGCCGCAACCCCTGGAACCCGCCCTACGTCACCGGCGGCTCGTCCAGCGGCTCCGGCGCTGCGCTGGCGGCGCGGTTCACCTATGCCGCGCTGGGGTCGGACACCGGCGGCTCCATACGCCTCCCAGCCAGCGCCAACGGCGTGACGGGGCTCAAGCCGACGCAAACCCGGGTCAGCCGCTACGGCGTGATGCCGCTGTCGTTCTCCGCCGACAACGTGGGGCCGCTGACCCGCGGCGCCCGCGACTGCGCCAGGGTCATGAGCGTCATCGCCGGCCATGACCCGCACGACCCGACCAGCGCGGACGTACCGGTGCCGGACTACGAGGCCGGGCTGAACGGCGACCTGCGCGGGGTTCGCGTGGGCGTGCCGCAGACCTACTTCCTGGACGGCGTGGACCCGGCAGTCCTGGCAGCGTTCGAGGCCGCGCTGGACGTCCTGGCCGGGCGTGGCGCGTCCCTGGTGCGCCTGCCGCTGCCGCTGATGGACGCCGTGACCGCCTACGTCGCCGTCGTCTCCCGGGTGGAGGCGGCGACGATCCACGCCGCCTCCATGCGCGACCGTCCGCAGGACCTCGCAACCCACATCAACGCCCGGGTGTTCGCGGGCTATGCGATCCCCGGCGCCTACTACGTCGAGGCATTGAGCCGCCGCGGCCCGGTGCTGCGCGCCTTCGCGTCCGAGGTATTCGGCCAGGTGGACGTGCTGGCCTCGCCCACCATACGCACCTGCCTCCCCACCCTGGCGGCAACGGACATTGATTCAGGGCCGCCGGGGACCGAGGCCGTGGCCCTGGGCATCTCCGCCAACACCCGCCCGTTCAACTACCTCGGCCTGCCGGCCCTGAGCGTCCCGTGCGGCTTCGACCCGAACGGCCTGCCCATCGGCTTGCAGCTCGCCGCACGGCCCTTCGCCGAAGCGCTGCTGCTGCGCGCCGGCGACGCCTACCAGCGCGACACGGACTGGCACGCACGCCGGCCCGCCATTGGAGACTACCGGACATGAGCGACGACGCGGCCCTGATGGGCGAGATGGAGATGCTGGCCCGCTACGCCGGCCTGGACATCCCCGGCGACCGGAAGGCGACCCTGCTGCAAGGCTTCAAGGACCTGCGCCAGATGCAGGCCCAACTGCGCCAGCCGCGCGACGCCACGCACGAGCCAGCCAGCACCTATTCGATCCTCAGCGTCACCCGGGGGCTATAGAATGGAACTGCACGAGCTTTCCATCGCCGACGCCGGCGCCCGCCTGCGCGACGGCACCGTGACCGCCGCGGCATTGGCCGAGGATGCGCTGGCCCGCATCGCCGCCATTGACCCGGCCATTGACAGCTTCATCACCGTGACCGCCGAGCGCGCCCGCGCCGATGCCGCCGAGGCCGACCGGGACTTCGCCGCTGGGGTGGACCGCGGACCCATGCAGGGCGTGCCCTACGCGCTGAAGGACATCTACGACACCGCGGGCATACGCACGACCTGCCACTCCAAGCTGCGCCTGGACAACGTGCCGGAGCGGGACAGCGTGGTCGCAGCCCGGTTCCGCGAGGGCGGCGGCGTCCTGCTGGGCAAGGTCGCCACCCATGAGTTCGCCCTGGGCGGCCCGTCCTTCGACCTGCCGTTCCCGCCGGCACGCAACCCCTGGAACCCCGAGCACATCCCCGGCGGCTCCTCGTCCGGCTCCGGCGCGGCAGTGGCGGCCGGGCTGGTCCGCATGGCGATGGGGTCGGACACCGGAGGCTCCATACGCGGCCCTGCCGCCTACTGCGGCACGGTCGGGCTGAAGCCCACCTACGGCCTGGTGTCCCGCCGCGGCGTGTTCCCGCTTTCCACCACGCTGGACCACTGCGGCCCGCTGAGCTGGACGGTGGAGGACAGCGCCGTCGCCTTGCAGGTGATCGCCGGCTACGACAAGCTGGACCCCGCCAGCGTGGACCTGCCGGTCCCCGACTACCGCGCCGGCCTGCGGGATGGGGTAGAGGGCCTGCGGATCGCCCTGCCGCGCCACTTCTACCGGGACGCCGAGGGCCTGTCGCCCGAGGTCGCCGCGTCCATTGACCAGGCCGCCGAAACCCTGTCCCGCCTGGGAGCAGTGGTCGAGGAGGTCACCCTGCCTCCCTACGAGCAGTTCAATGCCTGCGGCCGGGTCATCATGTTCGCCGAAGCCTATGCGATCCACGAGCAGGACTTCCAGCAGCGCCCGCTGGACTTCGCGCTGCTGACCTATATGCGGATGGTGCTGGGCGCCTTCGTCACCAGTGCCGACCTGCACCAGGCGATGCGGCTGCGGCGCGAGCTGGCGGTAGCGGTGAACCGGCAACTGCTGACCCATGACGCGCTGATCACGGCCACGGCCCTGGCCCCGGCGCCGCGCTTCGCCGACTTCGAGCCCGGCATCCTGCCCAACTGGCCCATCCAGACTATGCCGTTCAACGTCACCGGCAACCCGGCGCTGTCCGTGCCGACGGGCTTCTCGGCCACCGGCCTGCCCCTGGGCATGCAGATCGTCGGGCGTGCCTTCGACGAGGCGACCGTGCTGCGCATCGGCGCGGCGTTCGAGGCCGCGACCGGCCTGCATGAACGGCGCCCGTCCCTGGCGCAGGCCACACCGCAAGGCCGCGTCCCGGCCGCAAGGAGTTCCGTGTCCGCGTGACGGCGGGAGTGTCGGCGGGGTTGCGGCGTTAAAGGAAATCAAAGGCCGATGCTTCGTCAGGCGCAGCCATCCATACTGCGCCTGACGCGGAGCGGTCGAAAACGGGGAGCCGTTGGCGTGACTTAATCTGACTGAACATGGCGTGATGCGCCGGGCCGCGCCGTGCTTTCTGGCAGGACTGCATAAGAGGCTCGCCCATGTCTGCCGCCACGTCCGCCGCCAACCCTGCCGAGATCACTCCGGCTGAGGTTGCATACCTTACCCACTGGGGCCAGGCGAACAGGCTTGCAGTCACCGTTGAGTCCGCCGGGGCCGCCCTTGCAGATGAGGTCGCCCTTGCTGACGCCGTTTCCGCCCGTGCGACCTGGACCATGCACCGGGCAGTCGGACGCCTGTGGCTGTCGCTCAGGGAGGACCGGCCAGGGCCGGACTGCCGTGGCTGGACGGTGGCGGTCGCCTCGGTCGAGGAAGCAACCAGCCGCATCGCGGACGCCTCCGCGCGTGTCTGGCACTAGCTGACCGCTTCCCGGCCGACGCAGCTCCACTCTGCCGCCCACCGAGGCAAGCGCCGCCGCAATGAACCACATCCCGTGCAGGCCGCCCTCCAATCCAGGTGCCAGCAGGCACGCCGGATCGGGCTGGCGGCCCTCGATGCCGGCGCTGATCCGCTCCGCCGTGTCGCGGTAAACCTGTGCAACCCCCCCCAAGTAACCCTCCGGCCGGCCGGCCGGTATCCGGCTCGCATGTGCCGCGGCAGCACCCGCCCTGGCCCGGCGCATCAGTCGCGGCGGCTCGCCGAACCGGGGAGACAGCAGGTGGTTCGGCCGCTCTTGCGACCAGTCCAGGCCGCTGGTCTCCCGATAAACCCGCTGCCGCAACCCGTTCTCGTTCCCCGGCGCAACCTGCGACGACCACAGCATCCCGCGCGCACCGCCGGCGAAGCGCAGCATCATGTAAGCGTTGTCGTCCAGCCCACGCCCGGGAACGAGGCTCGCCAGGTCGGCGGCGACGCCCCCGCAGCACGGGCCGCTTACGAACTCGGCCAGGTTGAACGCCTGGGTGCCGATGTCGCCGATGCATCCGGCCGCGCCGCCGCGGTCCGGGTCGATGCGCCAAGACGCCTGCTTGTGCCCGGTGTCCTCCAGGCTGGTCGTCAGCCAGTCCTGCGGATACTCGGCCTGCACCACCTGGATCGCCCCCAGCCTTCCTGCCGCGACCTTGGGCGCCGGAGATTTGCGCACCGATGAAAAGCGAAGCAGGCCTGTCCGCCCGGCCACGGCCGGAGGCCACCCTGTGACAGGCCGCGCAAGCCTGTTTAGGTAACGCCGCAGGCCAGCCCGCCGCAGCTGTCCATCCACTGGAGACGCCATGAACCCGACCTACCAGTTCGGCATCGAGGAGGAGTACTTCCTCGCGGACGCCAAAACCCGCGGCACCCCCCGCCGTACGGTCAAGGCATTCCATGAGGCCGCCCACACCCGCCTGCCGCAGGCGGAGCGCGAGCTGCTGCAGTCGCAGATCGAGGTCTCAACGCCGCCCTCGACCAGCTTCGCCGAGGCGCGCGACACCCTGGCCGGGTTGCGGTCCGGCCTCGCCGAGGTCGGGCAGTCCCATGGCATCCTGGTGCTTGCCGCCGGCACCCACCCCGTCGCCCGCTGGACCCGCCAGACCAACACGGCCAAGGACCGCTATGAGAAGCTGATAGACGAGCTGCGCATGCTGGGCCGGCGCAACGTGGTCTGCGGCATGCACGTCCACGTCGAGGTGCCCCGGCCCGAGACGCGCGTGGACCTCATGAACCGCCTGCTGCCCTACATGCCGCTGCTGCTGGCGCTGTCCACGTCCTCGCCGTTCTGGCAGGGGCGCAACACCGGGCTGGCGGCCTACCGCATGTCCGCCTTCGGCGAGATGCCCCGCACCGGTCTGCCGGACCTGTTCGGCAGCATGGGAGAGTATGAGCGCTACGTGCGCGTCATGACCCAGGCCGGGGCGATTGCCGACGCGACCTTTCTGTGGTGGACGCTGCGCCCCTCGATCCGCTACCCGACGCTGGAGCTGCGCGTGGCCGATAGCTGCACCCGCCTGGACGACACGCTGGCCATCGCCGCCCTGTATCGCTGCCTCGTCCGCCTGGCCGACCGGCGGCCCGACCTGAACCGCGGCCTGACCGGCGCGTCGCGGGCCATTGCCGCCGAGAACATGTGGCGCGCCCAGCGCGACGGGGTGCGCGCGGAGATCATCGAGGAGGAACCCGGCAAGGCCACGCCGCTCGCAGCCTACCTCGAAGCCACGCTCGCCCTCGTGGCCGAAGATGCGCATGCCTTGGGGTGCGAGCCGGAGGTGACGAGGCTGCGCGGCATCGTGGCCGAGGGCACGAGCGCCGACCGCCAGCTTTCCACCTTCACCGACGCCCGGGCGCGCGGGCTTGCCGAGCGCGACGCCCTCGGCGCCGTCGTGGACTGGCTTGCCGAGACAACGGCTGGACGGCACGCGTCCTGATCGCTGTCGTGCGGGGGCGGCCGGACCGGCGCCCTCCCATGATGCCGTCCAACGTCGCACCGCGGCGCCCGACGTGTTACGGCATGTCGCCGCATGGCCCCAAGCGCCATGTCACCAAGGAAAAGAACACGATGGACGAAGACCGCTTCAACATGGCGCTGCGCAAGTTCCTCAAGGAGGTCGGCGTGACCTCGCAGCGCGAAATCGAGAAGGTGGCCCGCGAGCACACGGGGCAGGGCGACGCGCTCCGCCTGCACATGGTGCTCACCTCGCCAGACGCGCCGGCGCTGAACCACGTGGTCGAGCAAACCATCCCGCTCACCTGAGTCGGGTCAAGGGCTGGTCTGTCGGTTCAAACTAGACCGTCACCGCCAGCGGCTGCGGCCGTCCCGCAGGCAAATCCGGCATCTCCCTCCGCCCGCGCCGCCGCAACCTGTGATGCCCTGCCTGCCAGCCCATCCAGCCCGGTATCGCCCCACCCCACCTGGCATCCCACCCCTGCCTTGCCCATGTTTTGCCAAATCCATCCCAGAGGACGTCATGCTGAACCAGATTGCGACCCTGCCGCTGCGCGACCCCAGCCTGCTCCGCCAGGCCTGCTGCATAGACGGCCGTTGGGTCGAGGCCGATGACGGCGCGACGCTGACCGTCCGCAACCCCGCCACCGGCGACATCGTCGGCACCGTCCCCGCCCTGGGCGCCGCGGAAACCCGCCGCGCCATAGACGCCGCCAACCGCGCCCTGCCGGCCTGGCGCCGCATGCTGGCCAAGGACCGCGCCATCATCCTCCGCCGCCTGTTCGCCCTGATGATCGAGAACCAGGACGACCTCGCCGTCATCATGACCGCCGAGCAGGGCAAGCCGCTGTCCGAATCCCGCGGCGAGATCGCCTACGCCGCCAGCTTCATCGAGTGGTTCGCCGAGGAGGGCAAGCGCATCTACGGCGACACCATCCCCACCAACGCCCCAGGCCGCCGCATCATCGTCACCAAGGAGCCGATCGGCGTCTTCGCTGCCATCACCCCCTGGAACTTCCCCGCGGCGATGATCACCCGCAAGGTCGGCCCCGGCTGGGCCGCCGGCTGCACCGGCGTCGTCCGCCCCGCTAGCCAGACGCCGTTCTCCGCCCTCGCCATCGCCGTCCTGGCCGAGCGCGCCGGCATGCCCCCCGGCGTCTGCAACGTCATCACCGGCCCCAGCGGCCCCATCGGCGCCGAGCTGACCGCCAACCCCGTGGTCCGCAAGCTGACCTTCACCGGCAGCACCGAGGTCGGCGCCAAGCTTCTGGCCCAGTGCGCTCCCACCATCAAGAAGACCAGCATGGAGCTTGGCGGCAACGCCCCCTTCATCGTGTTCGACGACGCCGACCTGGACGCCGCGGTCGTCGGCGCCATCGCCAGCAAGTTCCGCAACGCCGGGCAAACCTGCGTCTGCGCCAACCGGCTGCTGGTGCAAGAGGGGGTTTACGACGCCTTCACCGCCAAGCTGCGCACCGCCGTCGAGGCGCTGCAGGTCGGCAACGGCATGGACCCCGGCGTGACCCAAGGCCCGATGATCAACATGGAAGCGGTCGAAAAGGTCGAGGCCCACATCAAGGACGCTGCTGGCCGCGGCGCCCACGTCATCATCGGCGGCGCCCGGCACCAATTGGGGGGTACCTTCTTCCAGCCCACCATCCTGACCGAGGTGCCGCGCGAGGCCGACATCTTCCGCGAGGAAACCTTCGGCCCCGCCGCCGCCCTGTTCCGCTTCAAGGACGAGGCCGAGGCGGTCGAGATGGCCAACGACACCGAGTTCGGCCTGGCCGCCTACTTCTACAGCCGCGACGTCGGCCGCATCTTCCGCGTGGCGGAGGGACTGGAATACGGCATCATCGGCATCAACGAGGGCATCATCTCGACGGAAGTGGCGCCGTTCGGTGGCGTGAAGAGCAGCGGACTCGGTCGGGAAGGTTCCAAGTACGGGATCGAGGACTACCTGGAAGTAAAGTACCTGGCGCTCGGCGGCATCGGCGGCTGATTGTTACCTTGATGTTACCTCGGTCACAGCGGCGCGGCGCGGGGAGGGGATAGCACCCCGCCCTGTCCGGGCCGCATGGGGCGGCCCCGTCTTGGAGCCGCGCCGTGTCCCAAATCGCCCTGCATGACCTGTCCGCCATCCTGCAAACCGCCGGGTCAATCGGCCAGCTCCTGACGGCGGGGATCGCCGTGACCATCGGCCTTGCCACCTTCCGCCATCAGCGCCGGCAGAGCCGCATGATGCTCATCAACGAGAGCAACGCCCTCGCCAACTTGGTCAACGCCACCATCGTCAATCAGCCCGGCGCCTGCGCGGTGCTGGCGCGGTTGCGTGACCCCATCGTGGGCTGCCCGGACGACGCGGTGCTGTTCATGTATCTCAACTGGGCGCACAACGTTTGGCGCACC
>CAXTDP010000124.1:0-10713 GCA_964242295.1 uncultured Acetobacteraceae bacterium
ACCGCGACGTGAGCACGATCCCGCCCGACCTGACCAAGCGCATGGTCACCTGCCACATCGACGCGGCCATCCCGGAGAACCGCTCCGTCACCGAACGCCTGGCCCGCAGGGCGCACAAGGAGATCGGCACGGCGCTGTATCGGGCCTACCTGCAGCGGCTCATTCCGGAGGTGCGGGCCATGCGGGCCGAGATCGACGCGGACGCGGACGGCTTCCCCGATCTGCTGGCGCGCTCGTCGGCCGTGCTGCGGGCGGTGCTGGAGGAGGCGCTGGGCGAGCTGCCAGCCTGGGCGCGCCCGCTGAGCTTTGCCGACTACTTCGGCATCCGGCACCGGCGCTTCCGCGACCAGCTTGAGGCGATGCTCCTAGACGCAGAGGAGCGCGTTACCGTGAACAGGAGGGCCGGCGAACTGACGGTCAGCTTCGGCGGCGACACCAACCAGGCCGGGCAGTTCGCGCGCAGCGTGCCGGACTTCGTGCTCAAGGGCCGGTTCGCCGACGTGGTCCGGCTCGACCTGCGCGCCCTGGAAGGGGAGATGGGGTTCGCCGTCGGCCAGCGGTCCGGCTGGTGGCAGCGGATCATGCGGCGGTAGCCGGGACGGTGCCGCATGCCCGTGTCATGCTCAAGGCTTCTGCTCAAGCAAGGTCAGCACCGATTGCGCCTCGTGCAGCCAGGCCGCCGTGGCCCGGTCACGCCAGCGCACCACCCGAAGGATGCGGGCATACTCGGACCTCAAGTTGCGCGTCAGAACCGGCTCGTGGTGTGCGACGCGGTTGCGGAACTCGCGGACAGCTTCCGCCTCCTCGTGTAGCCGGCGTCGGCGTGGGACTCCTCCAGGGCCGATGGCAGGTGCGCCAGGAAAGCCTGCGAGGAAGTGCTTGTTTCAGATGGCTGCGTCGTGGCGTGCGGTCAGAAGGCCGCTCCAGAAATAGAACTTCATTTCCGCCACTACCTTGCCGGCGGGCACCTTGACCGGCCTGGACGCACCGGGCGGTAGCCGGCGCTGCATCTCGCGCGTGACTTTGGCTACCGTGTCCTGCAACTCTTTGCGAGGGCCGGACACCATCCCTGCCCGCCTGTGCACGCTGGGCAACGAGCCCAGGAACCGCGGTGCTACGTGCCAGTCCGGCCCGTGTTCCGCTTCAATCGCCGCAGCGACGCCATTGCGCAGTATGACTTCGAAGATATGGAGCGGATGCAGGAAGGCGGCCGACACGCGCGCATTCCAATCGTAGAGGGCGAGCGCCTTGGTCGCGTCCCCACCCGTCTCAGCCAGGTAGCGTCCAAAACGGGGCATGGACAGGGCGCGCGATATAGCCGCCACATCGGCTGGATTCGAAGTTGTTGGCATAGAAGGGCATCCGCTACAGGTTGACCCTTGGACTGCCAATAGCTATCTGCGATCTGTGAGCCACGGGACTCGTGGGTCGAGAGGCCCAGACCCCCGGGACATGCGATTATCTGACGGCCCGCTTTGGCGGGCCGTTTAGGTTTCAGGCGTTGGCAATCAGGTAATGTCAGATCGATACAAGCCGGTGCGACGCATGCGTTGTATGGATTGCAGCCGCAAAGGTTAGCGACCGTCTTCTCGGGGTCACGCCATAGGACGGGTGCTGGATTCACGCTAAGCCGCCCCATGAAGGGTATAGTCTGACTGCTACGGTTCAGGCATTAACGGGAACAAGGGCTTGCAGGCTGCCGCGCGCGGGGAGTTCAATTGGGACAGGGTGGTAGTCTTGATCGGACATCGGCTTAGGGTGGTAAGCGGTCATAGCTTCGCCGAAGGGCGGGGGCTCACCCAGGCCTGAACCGTTCCCGTTTCTCCATCTCGACTTAGCAATTTCGGGAAAGGCGATACGGGAACGGATTCTGGGAAAGCGGCGCCTTCACCTGTTGCCCGCCCAGGAGTGGCCCGGCTTTCTCGTTCTGCGTTCCCCTCCAGGAACGCTGAGTCTACATTCTGGCGGGAGGTATTAGGTTCATTCCCTGTGCGCGCAGGCGGTGCCAAACGGCAACCTTGGCCGGGTAGAGTGGACTGTCCGGCTGCGTGATCTCTGGTCCGCGGAACGCAAATTCCAGCCCTTCGCGCAGTCGAGGCGTATCGGTGTGCGCGCCCAACTGGATCAGCCGCCAGACTACGTCCCAATCCTCGGAGATTGCATAGGTCACAACCATCGGCTCTCCCTTCACCTTGGCGTCGATATCGGCGCCATGGGCGTGGAGGAAGGTAATGGCGTCCAAGTTCGCGTCGTTCAGGAAGCGCACGATTACCGGATTGCCGTCGGGACGGCTGGCGTTGGGATCGCCGCCGGCGGCAAGCACCATTTCCAGAAGCGCCGAGTCCCGCTTGTAGCCGCCGACGGCCATCGAGACCGCGCCATCGCCTTCGTCGTCCTTCAAGTTGGGATTGGCGTGCGCGTGGATCAGCGCGGTTGCGGCCTGTCGGCGGAACGTCCCCACGGCATATTCAAGTGGCGTCACCCCGTGTGCACCGCGCGCGTCCACGTGTGCGCCCGCTGCCAGCGCCGCCTTAGTCGCTTCTGCGTCGTCGGCGTCGATCGCATTTTGCAGCATGGCATCGCTTCCGGTGAACTGCATGGGCTGGCTTTTGGACGTAGCGAGTGAGCAGGTGCAGATGAGAACCAGCAACGCACCGGCCCAGCGGATCATGGACGATGCTTCACGCAATAGGGGGTGAGCACATCGTCTGTTTTGTGCAAACCGAACGACAGGGCCAGCAGCGTGAGCGGGAACATAAAGCTGGTGGTTATGATGGACATGGACCCTCTCTGGAGGATGGTAGCTCCTGTGGCAATCAACTTGCCCGCAGTCAGGCGATCATCGGTTCCCTCCTACTTCAGCATCTTCTTCGGGAGAGCCGGGGGATGGTTGGCGGAACAGCGAGAGTCGGCTTTGGGTCGAACTCGGCGATCGCCCGTCATCAACATGGCTTGGCGGGGCTTAGCGTGAATCCAGCACCCGTCCTGTGGCGTGACCCCTTCTCGAGTTTCGTGCTGCTGACTATGGACGCTTTGAAGAGCCATCTCGGCCCAGATCATGCCTCCGTTCGCCTCGTCGTTTACATCGTTGACAGCGAAATCATACCCCCACGTAATTCCATAAGATAGATTCTGCGACTAAAATCTGTAGACGCAATATAGAGGTGTCACCCTTGTGCCAGGTAGAGATGGCACCCTTCCCGGCAGTTGTGCCGTGGGAGGCTGGTTGTGGCGATCATTTCTATGAGCAAGTGGGAGTTCGATCAGCTTGAGGTGCTGCTTCGGGTGCAATCCGGGCGGCTGCGTGTGGCCGACGCCTGTGCGCTGCTGGGCCGGTCGCGTCGGCAGGTGTTCCGCTTGTTACGGGGCATACGGGAGGCTGGTGCGGCAAGCCTGGTCTCCAAGCGGCGTGGCAAGCCGAGCAACCGGCGTCTGCCGGAGGCGGTGCGTCAGTTGGCGATGAGCCTGGTGCGTGAGCACTACAGCGACTTTGGTCCGACGTTTGCGGCGGAGAAGTTGGCTGAACGGCACGGCTGCACGGTGTCGCGCGAGACGTTGCGGGGCTGGATGGTAGCGGACGGGCTGTGGCTGGACCGGCGTGCCCGCCTTCCCTCGCCGCACCAGCCGCGGCGCCGGCGCGAGTGCCTGGGCGAGCTTGTGCAGATTGACGGGTCTGAGCACGCCTGGTTTGAGGGCCGTGGCCCCGGCTGCACGTTGCTGGCGTTCGTGGACGACGCGACCAGCCGTTTGATGCTGCTGCGGTTTGTTGCGAGCGAGTCGGCGTTTTCCTACTTCGTTGCGGTGCGGTCCTATCTGGAGGTGCACGGCAAACCTGTGGCGTTTTATTCGGACAAGCATGGGGTATTCCGGGTGAACCGTCCTGGCCCCAAGGGTGATGACGTGACGCAGTTCGGCCGTGCTTTGTGCGAGCTGAACATTGACATCATTTGCGCCAACAGCCCGCAGGCGAAGGGGCGCGTGGAGCGGGCATTCGGGACCTTGCAGGACCGGCTGGTGAAGGAGTTGCGCCTGGCGGGCATCACGGGCGTGGAGGCAGGCAACGCATGGTTGCCCGGGTTCGTGGCGGGCTACAACGCGCGCTTTGGCCGGGAGCCGCTGGTTGCCAAGGACCTGCACCGGCCGGTGTCGGCGAGCGACGACCTGGACGAGGTTCTGGCGTGGCGGGAGGAGCGGACGGTGACGGCGAACCTGGTGCTGCACTACGACTGCATGATGCTGCTGCTGGAGCCGACCACGATCGCGCGCGGCTTGGTTCGCAAGACGGTTGAGGTTGTGAACTACCCCGATGGGCGGTTTGCGGTGCGGCACGCTGGCGCTGACTTAGCGTTCCGGGTGTTTGACAAGCTACAAACGGTGGGGACTGGCGCGGTGGTGGAGAACAAGCGTCTGAGCGAGGTGTTGGCGCATGTGAAGGCGCAGCAGGCGGCGTTTCCGGACAGCAAGCGGCGTGGTGCGGCGGGTCGGGCGCGTGCGGTGAACAACTTGGAGGCACCTGGCGCGCCGTCCGGCGTCGGCCCCAGTGCCACTTCTACTTTGCGCGCGCCGTGACATCTCTATCTTGCACCGACAAAATCGAGGTAGTGGGCAGGTTCTATTCTGACCTGCGACAACCTCACCTGCTCAGCACTTTGGCATTGGGAGACGGCCATTGCGGCAAGCGGCTTTCAGCACCTTGCTGGATAAGCAGCGCCCCTGTTCCGGCCAGGTGGCGCGCGTGCCGGTGTGGGAGATCGCAACCCAGTAGGACCGGCACCACGCTCAGCTTCTTGGAACTGGTCGCGCGTTCGCGCTCCGCCAGTGTTCGCGGGCCGCATTGGAAGAAGCGCTTTCGCGTCACTTCCGTAGTTCCCCGCCGGTTGGCCAGCGACCTGTCCTATGAAGTGTCCGCTTCCACCGGGGTTCGATCGAGCGTCATCCACTTGTTGTCTGCCTCACCCGGGCGGAAGCCATATCGAGCGTACAACCCTTGTGCATCTGCCGTCGTGAGTGTCCAGTTCCGGATGGTCGCGAGTTCGGGATGTGCAAGGATGGTCCCTATCAGCGCCTTCCCGAGGCCAAGCCCACGCGCGACCGGCAGGATATACACGTCGGCGAGGTGGGCACGGAAGGTGTAGTCGGTCAGCAGTCGGCCGAAGCCAACCTGTGCGCCATCCGGGGCGTAGATGCCGAAGCACAGGCAGTTGGCCCAGCTGCGCTCCGTCAGCGCGCGTGACCGGCCTATGGCCCAATACATACCGGCGAGCGAGGTATGGACGAATTCAATATCGAGGCGCGCGTGATCGTCGCTGATCACATAATGATTCGGCAAACTGACCACATGAGGCATTTCCAGATCAGTTCCCAAACTGCTGGACAGTGCCGGTACTTGCCTTGCACTGCTTCACCATACGCTCCTTCAGTCGCCCTCGTCCTTGGGAGAGCAGGCCATTATGGCACCCTCGGTCAAGGCACGGCTTTCGCGAGGTGGGCGGCGCGGGATGCCGCGTCGGGACGCATGTTCAGGTCGGGAAGTAGGCAAACAACGCGCCGGGTCCCGAACAGAATCAGCGTTGGCCGAACAGAGCAGGTCCTGCGCTGCACACGTCGGTGTGTGTGTCCGGGATCATATTGTTGAAAACATTCCTCGACAGCACGCGGGTGTGCACAAACCAAGAAACCACGTTGCACGCCCCAGGTGTCGGCGTCACGGCGCTGTTCTGCCATCAGGAGATAACAATACGTCGATGCCGCATCGACGCCGGCCAGCGCGGGCGTGGCACCCTGGAATATCTCATCGTGTAGGCCCACCCGAATGCCCGACAGGTCCTGCTACCGGTGATGATGTCCGCCTGCTGCGTCGCCGCCTGGAGCACGTCGTGGATGCAGCCGACACTGGCAGGCAAGCCCAGCAGGTCGCGCAGGAACTCCATCACGCCGCGCCCGGGGCCGCGTCGGTTAAGCAGGGCGTGCGGTCCCGTCCCGAACAGGCCATCAGCTCGCCAATGTCACGGCAGCGCCTTGATCGCCTGCAACCGTCCAATCGCCTTGAGGATCGCACCCGCACTGTCCGTCGTTTCCGTGAAGCCAGAGCGCCGGATCTTGCCCATGTCGGACACCACGTCGAACCGCGTGTTGAAGACGAAGTCTCCGAATCCCCAGCCGACAAGATCCTGGTAGGGGATCGGCTGCAGCCCGTGTTTGGCTACGAGGCCGTTCCAGATCTCGCTCTGGAAGCCCATATGAGTGGCGAGGTTCATCGGCATCGGCGGACCGACCGGGATGCCGAGGCCATCCGCTACCAGCGTCCAGACGTCCTGCCAGCGGAATGGCTCGTGCACGTAGTTGAAAGCCTCGCCGCGGGCCGCGTCCGCGGTTGCCGCCCAAAGGCTCGCTCGCCCGAGCATGCGGCTGTCCGTCACCTGAGCCCAATGGCGCTCGTACACGTCGACCGGTCCTGGAAAGCGCATGGGTGTCCCGGTCGCTCGCGAGATCGCTGCAAAGGCACCGATCACGGTCGCGATGTTCATTGGGTTGCCGACCGCATCACCCACCACAACGTCGGGACGCAGTACAGAGAACGCCGGGCCTCCTGCCTCCGCCCGCCGGCGGAGCTCGTCCTCCTGGGTGTAGTAGAAGTTTGGCGGCAGGTGCCGCGGCCCATCCTCATGAAACGGTGCCCGGACCGGTCCAAGATGCACGCCATACACCTTCGCGCCCTGGTAGAGCACCACGCGTTCAACGGGCGCACCGGCGGCCTCAAGCCCGTCGAGCAGATTGACAAGCATCGGTCCGTTGACTGCGACCTCGGCGGCGAGGTCGGGCGCAGGCAGATAGGCGGCGTAGAACACGTGCGTCACGCTAGAGGCCACCTTCCGGAGCGCCTCAAGCACGTTGCCGCGGTCGCGGAGGTCGGTGACGATTGTCGGGACTCCTTCGACCTGGCGGCGCCCGAGCGCGGCGACCTTCCAGTCCGGCTGGTCGCGCAACACGTCGAGCAGCCCGCGCCCGATGATGCCGTTCGCGCCGGCCACCAGCGCCATCCTGTCCGACATGTCTGTTACCCCTCATCTGCCGCCGACAGAGCGCTTCGGCGCAGCCCGGGTTTGCTCGCCATGAGCGATCGGTGCCTCGCATGCGGGGTTGTTGCGTGGATCAGCAGTGGAACCTGGAAAAGCAATCAAATGTTTTCAGTGAGATACCATCGTAGCCGGGGCAAAGCCGATAAGAGATCGCAACAACTCTGAAAGTTGCCCAATTCGGAATAATCTATGCCATTTTGGACCCAAGACGTGCTTCTGGCGTAAGTGATCAGCGTCGAAACCCACCGACGATTCACAGCCGAATCCCGAACCACGCCCCATACAGTCCCTGTCCGGCCGTGCTACGCTGCGGCCTGGAGGAGCGGCGCCGCGATGAGCACCACGACCACGGCCGACTTGGCGGAACAAGTGATTGCCACCTTGCGGGCGCATGAGGCAGAACTGCGCGCGGCCGGCATCGCTCGCCTGTCGCTGTTCGGCTCGGTCGCCCGCGGCGACGCCGAGGCGGGCAGCGACGTAGACCTTGCTGCCGTATTCGATCCAAAGGCCCGCATGGACCTGTTCCGGCTGGTGGCCTTGGAACGGCGTATCGCCGAGCTGCTTGGCCGCCGTGTGGACCTGCTGCCCGAGCCGGTCGGGAAACCGCGCCTGCGGGCCAACATCGAGCGGGACTGCCAACGTGCCTTCTAGGCACGACCCGGCCGACAGCCTTGCTGACATCGTCGAAAATGCGGCGTGGTTCAGATCAGGGCAACACCCAAAAACGAGAGATCCCGTTACCATCAGCGCTCTGTGGATTTCGGGTGTGACCTGGAAGTGGCACTTTCAGAATCACGCCCCTTCTACAATGGCACCTTCAAACGAGGCCTGCTGTACTTACACAGTCGAGATCACCCCCACGCTGCTGAAGCCTGCACGTCGGCAGGCGGGGTGGACCATTGCAAACGAGGAGGATCGAAAGCGTGAAATCTTGAAAAGGGGCCCATGTCCCGTCACTCTCTGGACGGCCAGAGCTGTGGCGGACTCGGCCCGCAGCAGCCAGCAAACTGTGCCGAGGGAGGAACGCACCCATGATCGAAATCAGCAGACGCTCTGTCATGCTCGGCGCCGCCGCGATTGCGGCCGGCGCGGCATCACAGACCAGCGCACAGGGTAGAAGCGACAAGGCCTCAATCGACCGCCTCCTGCAACAGGCAGTCGACACGAAGCAGATACCCGGCGTCGTTGCCATATCAGCCACCGACAACGCGCCGCTGTATCAAGGCGCCTTCGGCAAGCGCAGCCTCGCGTCGGACGGTGCAGGCATGACAATGGACTCGGTGTTCTGGATGGCGTCCATGACCAAGGCGATCACCTCCACGGCGGCCATGCAGCAGGTCGAGCGTGGCAAGCTCAGGCTGGAGCAGCCGATCAGCGACGTGCTGCCCGAATTGGCGTCGCCGCAGGTGCTGGAGGGTTTCGACGCGTCTGGCGCACCTAAGCTCCGCCCGGCCAAGCGCCCGATCACGCTGCGTCACTTGCTGACGCACACGGCCGGGTTCACCTACGACATCTGGGACGCCAACACGACGCGCTACGAGAAGATCACCGGCCTGCCCGGCATCATCACCTGCAGGAATGATGCACTGAGGACGCCGCTCGCGTTCGACCCCGGCGAACGCTGGGAGTACGGCATCAACATCGATTGGGCGGGCAAGGCGGTTGAACGGGTCAGCGGCCAGAAGCTCGGCGCCTACTTTCAGGAGCACCTGTTCGGCCCCCTCGGCATGGGCGACACAAGCTTCAAGCTGACGACGTCCCAGCGTGCGCGCCTGGTTGCGATGCACGCCCGGCAACCAGACGGCTCGCTCAAGCCGATCGAGTTCGAGATCCCGCAAGAGCCCGAGTTCGAGATGGGCGGCGGCGGGCTTTACTCGACCGCGGCCGACTATATGCGTTTCTGCCAGCTCTTCCTGCACGCCGGAAAGGCCGAAGGCGGCGCGCAGGTCCTGAGCCCGGAAACAGTCGCGCTGATGGGCCAGAACCAAATGGGCGAAACCAACGTCGTCAATCTCAAGACCGCGGACCCAGCCAGCTCGCTTGACGCCGAGTTCTTCCCGGGCATGGCCAAGAAATGGAGCACGGCGTTCATGCTGAATACGGCGGACGCGCCCACGGGACGTAGCGCCGGCAGCATGGCCTGGGCCGGGCTGGGCAACACCTTTTTCTGGATCGACCCCAAGCGCCGCGTCGCCGGCGTGATCCTGATGCAGATGCTGCCGTTTGTGGATGCCGCTGCGCTGCAAAGCTTCGCGGCGTTCGAAACCGCGAGCTACAAGGCGTTGCAGGCCAGCTGAACCGGAGATCGATCGGCGGCAGACCGCCGGCGTCGACGCCTTGTAGCTCGCCACCAACGGCCCACCGCGATGCTGTCCGCGAGCCCGGCCACCTGCGCCAGCAAGTTGGAGGTGAACGTCCGCCCGGCTTCGGACAGCGTTTCGGCATCGGCTATGAGCATGCGTGCGACCTCACGATCGGATGGGGGTTGCCCGTGGGCCAAGCCCGCAGCGGGGTGGGGCTCGGCCTTCCGCCGCCGCCCTGCCCATTTCCGCACGGTGCCCTGCCTGTCGGTGAAGCCGAGCGGGATGAGGTCGCGCCACAATAGGGCGGCGTTGCGGCAGCCCTCCGCCCAGCGTCTTTCCAGGTGGCCGCGATAGGGGGCAAGTCCGCCCACCCGCGGCGGCTTGTGCCAGAGCGGTGGGCCAACGGCCCGAAGCCAGCGCCGGATCGTCTTGCGCTCGGCGCCAAGCTGGGCGGCGATGCGCGCAATGGAAACGCCCGCCGCGGGCAGTCGTGCAGCATCCTCGTAACGGGCCTGTCGCCGGGCCAGGGAAGCTTGACTGCGCCGCGCTGGCGCGTTCGGCCGCGGGCCGTCCGGCTCGACTGCCGGTGCTGGCTGGAGCGACGTGCTGTCCTGTTTGCCGGCCCCCGGCGCCGCATGGCGGATCGCGGCATGATGGCAGCCGGTCACGGCACGGACGGCATCACCGAGGTTGCGCAGCAGGTGCCAGCGGCCTGGCACCATCGGTCTTCGGCCGACTCCCCGGAGGGAGCACCTGCGAAGCAGGTGCAAGGGACCGCATCTGGCGCGCCCTGGCGCACGCCGTCCGCGTAGGCGCCGGCCCGGTCGCGCGCGACGATTTCGACCCCGGGGTGCTGACGAAGCCACCGGGCCAGGGTGTCGGCTTGCCGATCAGGCAGCAGGTCCACGACCGTGTTGCGCTCCAGGTCGACCAGGGCCGTCCCGTAGCGGTGACCCCGGCGCCATGCCCAGTCGTCGACGGCGAGGACGCGCGGCGTGGGCGGCGGCTCGCGATCATTGCTGGCCGCACAAGCCATGCATAGCAGCGTGTCGGCGCTGACCGGCATGGCCAGCCTCTCGGCCAGGCGCTGGCCGGCCTCGCCGCCGAGCGCATGGGCGAGATGACCCTGCAGGTCGCCCAGCCGCTTCGTCCGGCGGGCGGCTGCAGGTGCCACCCCGGTCAGGCGCTCGGCGAAGGTTTGGCGGACGCAGGAGGGTTCAGGCAGCGGAACCGCCTGGCTTGGACCTGCAGCGCTACTGGACGGCCTTGCCAGGGTAGGTCGGCAAGGGTGCGCTGGTAGCGGCTGTGAAGCCGCTGGGACACCTGGGCGC
>CAXTDP010000125.1:0-10675 GCA_964242295.1 uncultured Acetobacteraceae bacterium
GTGGTGCCGCGCCCGACCACCCGGCCATCCCGCACCAGGACGCAGCCGACCGCCGGGTTGGGCCAAGTCGAGCCCAGCCCGCGGCGGGCGAGGGCCAGCGCCGCCCGCATATGCTGCTCGTCATCCATGGCGGGTTATGTAGGCTCGTCCAAGGAACCGAGGAAGGCCTCGAAGTCCCTAGCCTCGCGGAAGTCGCGATACACGCTGGCAAAGCGGACGTAGGCCACGGCATCCACCTCCTTCAGCGTTTCCATCACCAGCTCGCCGAGCTGCTTGCTGGGGATGTCGGCCTCCCCCGACGCCTCCAACTGGCGGACGATGCCGTTCACGATGCGCTCGATCCGCTCTTCCTGCACCGGACGCTTGCGCAGCGCGATGCGTATGGAGCGGGCGAGCTTGTCTCGGTCGAACGGCACCCGCCGGCCGTCGTTCTTCAGCACCGTCAGCTCCCGTAGCTGCACCCGCTCGATGGTGGTGAAGCGTTGCCCGCAGCCGCCGCACAACCGCCGGCGCCGGATGGCCGACCCATCATCCGTGGGCCGGCTGTCCTTCACCTGGGTGTCGTCATGGCCGCAGAACGGGCAGCGCACGCGATGTCACCCCCGCAAGTGCGCTCCGCCGCCCAACTGCGCGCCGGTGTAGATCGGGTATCGCGCGCACATCGCCAGCACGCGGGCGGCGACTGCCTGCTCGGCCGTGGCGTTGGCGCCGTCGTTGGACCGGGCCAGGCCGTCCAGGACCTCGCCGATCATCACGCCGATCTCGCGGAACTCCGCCGTGCCGAAGCCGCGGGTGGTGGCGGCCGGCGTGCCCAGGCGGATGCCCGACGTGATAGCCGGCTTCTCGGGGTCGAACGGGATGGCATTCTTGTTGGCGGTGATGTGCGCCCGCTCCAGGCTTGCCTCGGCCAGCTTGCCGGTCACGTGCTTGGGCCGCAGGTCCACCAGCATGAGATGGCTGTCGGTGCCGCCGGTGACGATGTCGCAGCCCTGCTCCATCAGCGTCTCGGCCAGCATGCGGGCGTTGTCCACGACGGCGCGCTGGTAGGTGCGGAACTCCGGGCGCAACGCCTCGCCGAATGCGACCGCCTTGGCGGCGATCACGTGCATCAAGGGGCCGCCCTGCAGACCGGGGAACACGGCGGAGTTGAACTTCTTGCC
This sequence comes from uncultured Acetobacteraceae bacterium, assembly GCA_964242295.1. Lineage (GTDB taxonomy): Bacteria > Pseudomonadota > Alphaproteobacteria > Acetobacterales > Acetobacteraceae > DASWOJ01. The sequence continues at coordinate 1,161 of CAXTDP010000125.1, forward strand.
CAGGGCCTCGTCGTTGGACAGGATCATGCCGCCACGCGGGCCGCGCAGGGTCTTGTGCGTGGTGGTGGTAACGACATGGGCGTGCGGCAGCGGCGACGGGTAAACCCCCGCCGCGACCAGCCCGGCGAAGTGCGCCATGTCCACCATGAACACCGCGCCAACCTCGTCCGCCACCCGGCGGATGCGGGCGAAGTCTATGGTGCGGGGATAGGCCGAGCCGCCGGCGATAATCAGCTTGGGATGCTCGGTCCGGGCCAGGCGCTCCAGTTCGTCGTAGTCCAGCAGGCCCGTCCCCTCGATCACGCCATACTGGATGGCGCGGAACCACTTGCCCGACAGGTTCGGCGCCGCGCCGTGCGTCAGGTGGCCGCCGGCGGCGAGGCTCATGCCCAGGATGGTGTCGCCGGGGGTGAGCAGCGCCAGGAACACCGCCTGGTTGGCCTGGGCGCCGCTGTGCGGCTGCACGTTGGCGTAGGAGCAGCCGAACAGCGCCTTGGCGCGGTCAATGGCCAGGGTTTCGGCAACATCCACCTCGGAGCAGCCACCGTAGTAGCGGCGGGCAGGGTAACCCTCGGCATACTTGTTGGTCAGCACAGACCCCTGAGCCTCCAGCACGGCGGCGGAGACGATATTCTCGCTGGCGATCAGCTCGATGCCGTCCTGTTGCCGGGCCAACTCCTTGCCGATGGCGGCGGAGAGTTCGGGATCGGAGTCGGCAAGCGGGGCGGAAAAGAAGCGGGACTGGCTCGAAGACGGTGATTGCTGGTTCATCTCGGGGTTCCGGACCGTGCAGTTGCGACCGGAATAACATGGGCGGGTGCGGGCGGAAACCAGGGGACGGTTATGGCAGGGGGCCGGGCAACGCGGGCAAGCGGTGGGCGGCTTGGCAGGGTGCTGAGACCGGCGCAGCCGGATGGGCCGCTTGCGGTCTGGATGGGGCCGCAGGAGGTAGCCCACGCCTGCACATGGTCATGAACCCGCTGGGGGGCAGAGGGAAAGTTACAGCCTCAAGGTGAGGCGGAAGCCCGCCGCATGAAACACCGGCTACCTCGAAGGCCCGCGCCGAACGGCACGCAAGTCACCTCGAAGCGGTTGCCCGCGGAAGATGTCAAGATGTCTTGACAGTTTTTTGTGTATCGTTAGCGTGACATGCAGCCCGCCGATACGGTCTCGTCGGTGGGCCGACGCCGCACCGCTGCATTTGGACGGAGATCGCTGACAGCCCAAGGATGGGCATTTGAAAGGGAGAGAGCGAACATGAGCGCTACCACAGGGAATGCTGCCGGCTCCGGGGAGGACCTGGATAGGGTTTGGCCAACCGGCCTGACCATCCGGGAGTCCGAGGAGCTCCATAAGCATGTGATCGACGGCGCGAGGGTGTTCTTCGTGATCTCGCTGTTCGCTCACTTCCTCGCCTACATCCTGTCGCCTTGGCTGCACTAGGGGAGAACCGACATGAACCAAGGTAGAATCTGGTGCGTGGTAAATCCCAGCGTGGGGTTGCCGCTCCTGCTCGGCAGCGTCGCCATCACGTCGCTGATCGTTCATGCCTCCGTCATGACCAACGTCCCGTGGATGGCGGCCTACTGGTCCGGCTCGTGGCGGAACAAGACGGTGACGGGGGCGCCGGCGGCGGCGAACGATGGCGCCGCGGCGAACGTCGCCGACGCGGCCACGCGCGGCGCGCCCGCCTTCTCGGTCAAGGTGACGCCGATGCCCGGCGTGCCCGGCAAGAGCGAGACGTCGTTCGTGGTCTCGGTGACCGCCGATCCCACCGCCAAACCTACTGACGCAGCAGCCGACGCCACGCGACCGCGGCCGCCCGGCGCGCTAGCCCTGGCATCTCCCCCGGCGGAGTAGCGGCGCAAGTTTCCGCTGCTGGCGTGACGGCCGGAATTGACGAGTTCCGGCCAGTACGTGCGATGCCCTGACATGTTGAAGGCCGGGAGATGCCGGGCCGCCACGTCCTGCACGACGATCCCGCGCCGTTGTTCGATAGATTGTGCCGGCTCTGTTGGAGCTTATCGAGACATGAACCGTGTCAGCCGACGTGTGATGCGTGCCTGGGCCGGTATGGGCTCCCGATTCCTGCCGTTCGCCGACGCCGCAACGCCGGATCTGCCGCTGCCGCGGCTTTTGCGGCTGTCGCTGTTCCAGGTTTCGGTCGGCATGGCGCTGGTGCTGCTGATCGGCACGCTCAACCGGGTGATGATCGTGGAGCTGGGTGTCCCCGCGTCCCTGGTCGGGACGATGATCTCGCTCCCGCTCATCTTCGCGCCGTTCCGGGCGCTCATCGGATTCCGGTCCGACACGCACCGCTCCGAACTCGGTTGGCGGCGGGTCCCGTTCATGTATCGCGGCGCCATGGTCCAGTTCGGCGGGTTGGCGATCATGCCGTTCGCGCTGCTGGTGCTCTCCGGCGTCGATCATGCGGCAGGGGCGCCGATGTGGATCGGGCTGCTCGGCGCAGCGGCCGCGTTCCTGCTGGTGGGCGCCGGGCTGCATACGACGCAGACCGTCGGCCTGGCCTTGGCAACCGACCTGGCGGCCGCCGAGTCGCAGCCGAAGGTCGTTGGCCTGATGTATGTGATGCTGCTGTTCGGGATGATCGCGAGCGCACTGGCGTTCGGCGCGTTGCTGGCGTCGTTCACCCCGGGACGGTTGATCCAGGTGATCCAGGCGGCCGCAGTCGCGACGATCGTGCTCAACGGCGTCGCGTTGTGGAAGCAGGAACCCCGGAACGCCAGGGCGGCACGGCTGCAGGCGACACAGCGCGCGCCGGGGTTCCGGCAAGCGTGGGACAGCTTCACGCAGGGTGGGCAGGTGGTGCGGCGTCTGCTGTCGGTGGGGCTGGGCACGATGGCGTTCAGCATGGAGGACGTGCTGCTCGAGCCGTATGGCGGGCAGATCCTGCATCTTAGCGTGGGCGACACGACCAAGCTGACGGCGACGCTGGCGATCGGCGGATTGCTGGGCTTCGGTTGGGCCTCGCGGGTGCTGAGCCGCGGCGCGGACCCGTTCCGGATGGCGGCGTATGGCGCGCTGGCCGGGCTGCCGGCGTTTGCTGCGGTGATCCTCGCCGGGCCGCTGTCGGCGGCGTGGCTGTTCGCGTCCGGCACTCTGCTGATCGGGTTTGGCGCGGGCCTGTTTGGTCACGGAACACTGACGGCGACGATGAACTTGGCGCCGCGCAGCCAGACGGGGCTTGCGCTTGGTGCATGGGGGGCGGCGCAGGCGTCGGCGGCAGGGTTGGCGATCGCGCTTGGCGGCATCATACGCGATGTGGTGGCCGGGTTCATCGCACCTGATGGGATGGGGGCGGCGGTGGCGTATGATGCGGTCTATTGCATCGAGATGATCCTGCTGCTGGCGACGCTCGCGACGATGTTCCCGCTTGTCAGCCTGCGGAGGAGAGTCGGGCCTGAACCGGTGCGCCGGTCCTTTGACGCGCATCATACTGCCACTCTGGGCGAGATGGAGAGACCATGACCCTAGCGATCAGCCGAATTTACCGGGCCCGCGAGGACGCCGACGCGGCGGCAGCGGAATTGAAGAAGGCCGGGTTCGACGGCCGCGACATCAACGTGGTCGCGTCGGCGGAAGCGCCGGACGAGGAGATACTCGCGCGTATCCGGGAGGGCGGGGTCGCGGCCACGCACGCGGAGGTCTATGCGGAACGCATAAAGCAGGGCGAAACGCTCGTCAGCATCCTGGCGGCGTTCGGGTATGCGCTGATGGCCACCGAGATCTTGGAGAAGCACGGCCCGGCAGACACCGGCCTCCCCGAGCAGGGCTATGAGAAAACGCCGCCGGACCCTGCGGCGCCGCTGTCCTCGGCGGCCGGTTGGAGGGTGCTCTCCAACGACCCGGCGCCGCTGTCCTCGGCCCTGGGATTGCCGCTGCTGCTCACGCGCCAGAAATGGCGGAAGCCCGATCCAGAGCTTGTGGAAAATCCCGCGCCATTGTCCAAGGCAGTCAACATGCCCGTCCTGACGGACCGTCCGGCGATCCTTTCGTCGCGCTTGGGCTGGCGGGTGCTGTGGGGCGATCCGGCGCCGCTCTCCAAGCGCCTGGGCTTGCGGGTCCTCTCAAAGGAACAGAAGCTGCCGCCTGCTCGTGCCGGTTTGGGGCTGCTGTCGGATAACCCTGCGCCGTTGTCGTCGCGCGTTGGCTGGAAACTGCTGTTGAACGACCCTGCGCCGCTGTCCCGGCTCTTTGGTTGGCGCGTATTATCGGATGATCCCAAGAAGGAGCCGGCGAAGTAGCCGGCGCCCGGGTCGGTTCAGGATTCGAGCAGAAGATACGGAGCGCGCGAACTCATTATCCCAGCGACACCGCGCAGTGCGGGTTTGGACGAAGGGTGTCTTACGTCTCGGTATCAGCCTTCCCGATCAGATCACGCCCTTCTCCCGCAGTTCCGCCAGCCGAGCGCCCGAAAGTCCCAGCCGTTCCCCCAGCACCTCCTCCGTATGCTGCCCCAGCACCGGCGGCGGCCTCCGGTAGTCAGCCGGCGTCTCCGACAACCGCACCGGATTGGCGATCACCTTCACCCCGTCCGGCGACGCCGCGTGCGGCATCTGCACCACGGTGTTCCTCGCCTGCACCTGCGGGTCGGCGAACACGTCCTTCAGCGTGTTGATCGGGCCGCAGCCGATTTTCAGCGCCTCCAGCCGCTCCACCCACCAGGCCGTGGGCTGGCCACGCAACACCGGCGTCAGCATGTCCGTCACAAGCTGCCGGTTGCCGACCCGGGCGGCGTTGGTCGCAAAACGGGGATCGTCCAGCATGTGCGCCAAGCCGAACTCCTTGCAGAACCGCTGGAATGTCGGGTCGTTTCCCACTGACAGCACAACATAACCGTCCGCGGTCGGGAACACCTGGTAGGGGACGATGTTGGGATGCTGGTTGCCCAGGCGCTCCGGGTTCTCGCCAGTCGCCAGGTAGTTCATGCCCTGGTTCGCCAGCCAGGAGACATGCGTGTCCAGCATGCCGATGTCCACCTGCTGCCCCTGCCCGGTCGCCGCCTTGTGCCGCAGCGCCGCCAGGATGCCAATGCAGCCATACAGCCCGGCGAACAGGTCCGCCACCGGCACGCCCACCTTCTGCGGCATGCCGTCCGGCTCGCCTGTCAGGCTCATCACCCCACCCATCGCCTGCACCAGGCTGTCATACCCCGGGCGCGGCGCATACGGCCCGGTCTGGCCGAAGCCGGTGATGCTGCAATAGATCAGGCCGGGGAACCGGGCGTGAAGCTGCTCGTAGCCCAGCCCATACTTCGCCAGGGCGCCGACCTTGAAGTTCTCCGCCAGGATGTCCGACTTGGCGATCAGCGCCAGCGCGATCTCCTGCCCCTCGGGCTTGGCAATGTCGAGCGTGACGCTGCGCTTGTTGCGGTTCACCCCGACGAAGTAGGCGCTTTCCTGCGTGCCCGGCATGAACGGCGGGGCGAAGCCGCGGGTGTCGTCGCCGCTGCCGGGCTTCTCCACCTTGATGACGTCCGCGCCGAGGTCGCCGAGCATCTGCACGCAGGTGGGACCCGCCAGCACCCGGGTCAGGTCGAATACCGTAAGCCCGGTGAGCGGACCTGTTGGTGCGGTGTCGGTCATGCTTGTAAGCGTCCCCTGCCCTTGTCCGGCCCATCCGCCGGGTCCATTGTGGCGGCAGCGTTATTGCACCCTGAGCCCCGAGGCAAACCCGATGCTGGACAGCCCCCACCCGCACCAAGCCTCCCCGGCCACCGACGCGCCCACCCCGGACGCGCCGACCTTGGACCAGCAGGCGCTGGCAACGGCACTATCCGGCAAGCACCTGATCGGCGGGCAGTTCGTCCCGGCCCGCGGCGGCAACACCTTCGCCGTCGTGAACCCGGCCACCCGCAAGGAGGTCGCCCGCGCCGCCGAAGGTGATGCCGCCGACGTGGACGCAGCCGTCGAGAACGCCGACGCGGCGCAGAAGTCGTGGGCCAAGATGCCCTCCCGCAAGCGCGGCGCCCTGGTCGCCCAATGCGCCGCCGTCATCCGCGAGCACGTGGAGGAGTTGGCCCGGCTGATCGCCTTGGAAACCGGCAAGGCGCTGCGTACCGAAAGCCGGGTGGAGGCGAACACCGTCGCCGACATCCTCGAATTCTACGGTGGCCTGGGCGGCGAGCTGAAGGGTGAGACGGTGCCCTTCGCCCCCAACGTGCTGTCGGTGACGGTGCGGGAGCCGCTGGGCGTGGTTGGCGCGATCATTCCCTGGAACGTGCCGATGCTGCTGATGGCGCTGAAGATCGCGCCCGCGCTGGTGGCCGGCAACACCGTCGTCGTGAAGTCGGCGGAGGAAGCGCCGCTCGCCGTGCTGCGCATCTGCGAGCTGATGAACCGCGTGCTGCCGCCGGGCTGCTTCAACATGCTGTCGGGCTACGGGCCGGAGTGCGGGGCGCCGCTGGTGGCGCATCCCAAGGTGCGCAAGGTGACCTTCACCGGCAGCGTCGAGGTAGGCCGCATCGTCTCCAAGGCAGCGTCGGAAAAGCTGGTGCCGGTCACGCTGGAATTGGGCGGCAAGTCTCCCATGATCGTGTTCGCCGACTGCGACTTCGACAAGACCGTGCTCGGCGCCGTCACCTCCATGCGCTTCACCCGGCAGGGCCAAAGCTGCACGGCGGCTAGCCGCATCTACGTGGAACGCCCGGTGTTCGACCGCTTCGTGGAGGCATTGGCGGCCAAGGTGGACGCGATGGTGATGGGCGACCCGCTGGACGAGGCAACCGACATCGGCACCATCATCAGCACCGACCAATTCCAGAAGGTCGAGGGCTTCATCAAGGAAGGCATGGCCACCCCCGGCGCCACCGGCCGCGCCGCGAGCGCCATGCCGTCCGACCCCGCACTCAAGGACGGGTTGTTCATCCGTCCGCACATCTTCACCAACCTGCCAAACGAAAGCCGGCTGGTGCAGGAGGAGATCTTCGGACCGGTGACATGCGTTTTCCCGTTCGACGACGTGGAAACCGTGCTGGCCCAGGCGAATGGCACGGAGTACGGCCTTGCGGCATCGCTGTGGACGAACAATCTCAAGATCGGGTTGGATCTGGCGCACCGTCTAGAGGCCGGATTGGTACAGATCAACCAAAACCTGGTTGTGCAGGCCAACCTGTCCTACGGCGGCGTGAAGAGCAGCGGACTTGGGAAAGAGGCCAGCTTGGAGTCCATGCTCGAGCATTTCATGCACAAGAAGACCATCATGGTGAATTACGGCTGATCTCATGGCGAAATCCGACCAAGGCATCCCCGCAAGCCTGCAGCCGAAGGCGGCCGACTACGCCTTCGACCTGGAGCAGGCGCTCCGCAGCATCGTCGCCCTCCGTGCCGACGTGCCGGAGGATGCGTTCACCGCCGGCACGCTGGGGACCGAGCGTGCTGGCAGCGCCGTCCACATCAGGCCCGGACTGTTCCTGACCATCGGCTACCTGATCACCGAAGCCGAGCAGGTTTGGCTCAAGGCGCATGACGGGCAGATCGTACCGGGTCACGCGCTGGCCTATGACCAGGAAACCGGGTTCGGCTTGGTGCAGGCGCTGGGCCGCCTCGACATCCCGGTGATCGAGTTGGGCGACAGCGCCAAGGCGCGGGTCGGCGAGCCGGTGATCTTCGCCGCAGCCGGCGGGCGGCGCCAAAGCATCGCGGCCAAGGTGGCAGGCCGGCAGGAGTTCGCGGGCTACTGGGAATACCTGCTGGACGATGCGATCTTCACCACGCCATCCCACCCGTTCTGGGGCGGGGCGGCGCTGATCGGGCGTGACGGCAAGCTGTTGGGCATCGGTTCGCTGGTGCTGCAGCAGGGCGGCGAGGGCGGCAAGCGGCAGGACATGAACATGGCCGTCCCCGTGCAGCTTTTGATGCCGATCCTGGATGACTTGCTGGCCTATGGCCGCGTTAACCGCCCGCCCCGTCCCTGGCTCGGCCTGTTCGCGATGGAGGACGAGGCCTCTCTGGTCGTCGGAGGCCTTGCCGACGATGGCCCGGCAGATAAGGCGGGCCTGCGCACCGGGGACCGCATCCTGGCCGTGAACGGCGAAGAAGTGCCGGACCTCGCGGGCCTGTGGCGCGCGGTATGGGCGTCCGGCCCGGCGGGGTCGGACGTGAAGGTCAGCCTGGGTCGCGGCAACCGCACCTCGGCCGTCACGGTGACCAGCACCGACCGCGCCAGCATCCTGAAGTCGCCCCGGCTGCATTAGCGCAATGCGCCGGCGCAGCCAGCGCGGGATCTGGGATGGCATCCTGCTCTGGCTGCGCCGTTTGGTCGCGGCGCTCTGGACTCTGGTCCCACTGGCTTTGACCGGTGTTGCCGCCGCGGTGTGGCTGTCGTTTCCGCCTCCAGGCGGGACGGACATACCCGGGCTTGGGGCAGCCGCCACTGTGTCGCTGGACGCCGACGGCATCCCTCACATCGCTGCGGCCTCGGAGCGGGATGCCGCCGCGGCGCTCGGCTACATGCACGCGCGGGACCGCATGTTCCAGATGGACCTGATGCGGCGCAACGCGTCAGGCCGGCTGTCGGAGCTGGCCGGACCCCTGGCATTACCGCAGGACCGCCTGATGCGGACGCTGGGCCTGCGCCGCCGGGCCGAAGCCGACCTGGCCAGGCTGGACGCCGACACACGCGGGCTACTGGACGCTTATGCCGCCGGGGTGAATGCCTGGATTGCAGCACGCGGGCGGCTGGCCGCGCCGGAGTTCATCCCGCTCGGCCCGCCCGAGCCTTGGACCCCGGTGGACAGCCTGCTCTGGGGCAAGACGATGGGGCTATACCTCTCCAGCAACTGGCGCCAGGAAATCGCGCGTGCGGCGCTGCTGCGGCGCCAACCCGGCCTGCAGGTGCAGGATTACTGGCCGCCCCAGGATGCCACGCCGGCGCCGCAGGCGAGCATAGGCATCGGCTTCGCCTCCCGTTTGGCCGAGTTGGCGCCGGTGTTCCCTGCACCCTTCACCCTGCCGGACGAGGCCAGCAACGAGTGGGCGGTGGACGGTGCTCACTCGGCCACGGGTGCGCCGTTGCTGGCCGGAGACCCGCATCTCGGCTTCTCGATGCCGGCCATCTGGTACTTGGCGCGGCTGGACACGCCGGGGGGAGTGCTGGCCGGCGCGACGGCGCCTGGGGTGCCGTTCCTGGTCATGGGCCACAACGGACACATTGCCTGGACCTTTACCACGACCGGCGCCGACACGCAGGACGTATTCGTCGAGACCCTGCTGCCGGACGGTTCCTATGCGACGCCGGACGGCCCGCGCGCCTTCACGGCCCGGGATGAGCGCATTCGCGTACGCGGCCGGCCCGACGAGGTGTTGCGGGTGCGCGAAACCCGGCATGGCCCCGTGCTGAGCGACTTGGACAATCCCGGCGGCCCGGTGCTGGCGGTCGCGATGGCCAACCTTCGGCCCGGCGACGCCGCGCCCGGCCTGCTCGCGTTGAACCACGCCACGGATGTGGCGGCGGCCGGCCGGGCGGCGGCGGGGATCGTGGCGCCGGTGCAGAAC
>CAXTDP010000126.1:0-10652 GCA_964242295.1 uncultured Acetobacteraceae bacterium
CCGCACCCAGCAAGCCCCCGCCAAGTCAACACCATTCCAAATGCAATCCCCCTGCAGCACGCCTCCATCCGCTTGGCATCCTGCATTACTGGGCGCAGATTGGCACCAGCCTTGCGCGACCCCGCCCACCCCCGAAGGACCCCGCCATGATACGCACCGGCGCCCAGTATCGCGACAGCATCCGCGACGGACGCGAGGTTTACGTGAACGGCGAGCGGGTGCGCGACGTGACCGTGCATCCGATGTTCAAGCCGCTCGTGGACATACGCGCCGACATCTATGACATGGCGCACGACCCGGCGACGCGGGACATCATGACGTGCATGGAGGGCGGGCAGCGCAACGCGGTCGGCAACAAGCTGCCGCGGGTGCAGGGGGATTGGTGGGACAAGCGCCGGGCCACCGACACGGTGCTGGAGCGGATCGGCGGCGTCGTCACCCGCGTCGGCGACGAGACGGTGGGCGAGATGTGGTCCCTGTTCGACGGCCGCGACGTGCTGAACGAAGTGGACCCGCAGTTCGCCAGGAACATCGAGGCGCATATCGAGAGCGTGCTCGTGCACGACCCGTTCCATGTCTCGGCCAACACCGACCCGAAGGGCGACCGGTCCCGCGCACCGCAGGACCAGGACCCAGACATGCTGCTGCATGTCGTGCGGGAAACCGACGCCGGCATCGTCGTGCGCGGCGCCAAGTACGAGACCGCCGCGGCCTATGCCAACCAGGCTTTCACCAAGCCGACCATCGCCAACTGGGGCGACAGCGCGCTGTCCGACTATGCCGTGGGCTTCATCTGCGACCTCGGCTCGCCCGGCATGAAGTTCATCTGCCGAACCGGGTTCGCGGGGCGGGCCAGCGCCGAGGATTACCCGCTGTCGAACCGGTTCGACGAAGTGGACACGCTGGTGATCTTCGACGACGTGCTGGTGCCGTGGGAGAACGTGCTGTTCTACCGCCATACGAAAGCGGCGACGTTCATCCGGGCGACGCTGCACCGGTATTCGGCGTTCGCCTTCGTGCAGCGCAACCTGAAGCTGGCCGACATGCTGATCGGCGCGGCGCTGTTCAATGTGCGGCAGACCGGCCTCGAAAAGCAGCAGGCGGTGCAGGAGAAGCTGTCGCAGTTGGCGGTGTATCGCGAGGGGATCAACGCGCACCTGACGGCGTCCATTGCACTCGCCGAGCCTAGCCCGGGCGGGCTGCTGATGCCGAACCAGTCGCTGCTCTACACCGGGCGGGTGCTGGCGTGCTCGCAACTGCATCACATGATGCACCTGGCACGGGAGCTGTGCGGCGGGCAGATCTGCGTGACGCCGGACAAGGCGGCATTCGACGCGCCGGAAACCAAGCCTTGGTTGGACAAGTTCTACAGCGTCAATGACGGCTGGGTTGCGGAGGACCGGCGGAAGCTGCTGGCGTTCGCGCGGGACTTGCTGAACTCGGACTATGCCGGGCACCGGCTGACGTTCCAGTTGTTCGCGCAGTCCGCGCCGTTCGCGCACCTGGCGGCGGTGTATCGCAATTTCGGCTGGGATGGGCCACTGGCTTTCGTGAAGCACGCGGCGGGGCTGTCGGAGCAGGTGCCGGGCGGTGCGGCAGCCGCCGCGGGAGATAGCGCGGTGCGGCAGTGGTTCAGCCAGGGGCCGGGATACCGGCAGGCGGCCGAGTAGCGGCGGAATGGCCCACCAGCGCATCCGTCCGTTCAACACGCGCGACACCTATCCCGAGCAGCGGCTGGACAACGACCTGGCGCAGGCGGTGGTGGCGCGGGGTCGGATCGTCTTCCTGCGCGGCCAATGCCCGCAGGACCTGGACACGGCGGAGAGCATCGGCGTCGGCGACCCGGCGGAGCAGGCACACCGGGTGATGCGGAACATCCGCCAACTGGTGCAGGAAGCCGGGGGCGGGATGCAGCACCTGGTCAAGCTGGTGGTTTACCTGACCGACGTGCGGCACCGAGAGCCGGTTTACCGGGCGATGGGCGAGTATATCCAGGGCGTGCATCCCGTCTGCACCGGGCTGGTGGTGGTGGCTCTGGCGCGGGCGGAGTGGCTGGTGGAGATAGACGCGACGGCGGTGATCCCGGATGGGGACGGGGCGTGACGGGGCGGCTCGCGTGACCTTCTCGATCGCCGCACGCTGCGCCGGCACGGGCATGTTCGGCATTGCTGTTTCCTCCTCCAGCCCCGCCGTTGCCGCGCGGTGCGCCCATGCGCGGGCCGGGGTGGGCGTGGTGGCGACGCAGAACATCACGGACCCCCGGCTGGGACCGGCGGGACTCGACCTGCTGGCGTCGGGGATGGCGGCAGCGGATGCCCTGAACCGGTTGCGTGCCGGCGCAGCGCACGCCGAGTTCCGTCAGGTCACGCTGGTGGACCGCAATGGAGGCTCGGCGTTCTTCTCCGGTAGCCGGACCCTGGGCCGGCATGGCGCGGTGGAGGCGCCCGGCGCGGTCGCAGCCGGCAACATGCTTGCCAACGACACCGTGCCGCAGCGGATGGTGGAGGCATTCGTGGATGCGGGCGGGGCCGCGCTTGGGGACCGGCTGCTGGCAGCGATGCGCGCCGGACTGGACTCGGGCGGCGAAGAAGGGCCGGTGCATTCCGCCGGGTTGCTGCTGGTGCGGGACGTGCCGTGGCCGGTGGCCGACCTGCGGGTGGATTGGACCGAGGCGGACCCAGTGGCGGCTCTGGCCGGGCTGTGGACACTGTGGCAGCCGCAGATGGACGCTTATGTCGCCCGCGCGCTGGACCCGGCTGACGCGCCAGGGTTCGGGGTGCCGGGCGCCGCATAAACGATGCAGAGGGTTTGCCGCTGCCGGACCAGGAGTTGAACACCATCCCGGGGCGCCAGGGCCAGGGTGCTCCAGGGACTGACGGTTATGCGGGTCGTCAACACGCATGGCGAACAGGTCGTGGACACCTGGACGTGTTTGACGCGCCGGTGTTGGTGCGGGGCAGGCACGTGCGGCTGCGGGCGGAGATGGACTTGGTGATCGCGTTCTCGGCCTGCACGCAGGACGTCCTGCCGATCAATGGGGTGGGCCATGCGCCGACGGAGGCGCATTTCGGCGTGGGTTAGGAATGGCCGCGCGTCCGGTGGGCCGGGCCGGATTGCCTTCTGCCCTGAACGCATCCGCAGCCGCTCGTTGCAATGCCGGCTCTGTTCCACCGGCGCCCATGTTGCCCAACGGCCGCAGGGCAGCCTATGGTCCCGATCCCCAAGCAAAAACATGAGGAAGCGCCATGTCCCGCCTGCCGATCCTTGCCGCTGTTGCGGCAACGCTGCTGTCCGCCCAGGCCGCGCGAGCCCTCGAGGTGACCCAGACCGTCACCACGTCGGCGGCGCCGGCCAAGGTCATGGCCCTCATTGGGCGGTTCGACAACATTGCCGCCTGGCTGCCGGGCGTGGAGAGCAGCCCGGCGGACAAGGGGAACGAAGCCGGGTCGGTACGGGTGATCACGCTTAAGGCGCCGGGCAGCCCGACGGTGACGGAGCGGCTGACGACCAGCACGAACACGGGATACAGCTACACCATCTCGAAGGTGGATCCGAAGGTGCTGCCGGTGTCAGAGTATTCGTCCACGCTCAACGTCGCGCCCGACGGTACCGGGTCGGCGATCACCTGGCAGGGGACGTTCAAGCCGGCGGGCGGCGCCGACGATGCGACGGCGGAAAAGGCGATGACTGGGCTTTACCGGGCCGGGTTAGATAACATCAAGGCCTTGGCGGAGAAGCAGTAGGGCCGCCGCGGCAGGCCACGCAGCCTGCCGCGGGACTTACCTCCCGAACCGCTCCACCAGCTCCCGCGTCCGTGCCGCTTCCGTCTGCTTCATCGCCTGCCAGGCCAGGCGCTGGCAGTCGTCCACCGTCGTGCCGCGCACGGCCTGCTTCACCCGCGGCACAGCGGACGCATTGGTGCTGAAGCAGCGCAGGCCCAGGCCGATCAGCAGCGGCGTCAGCGCCGGGTTGGCCGCCATTTCGCCGCACACGGACACCGGGATGCCGCGGGTGGCGGCGCCCTCCGCCACCATGCCGATCAGGCGCAGCATGGCGGGGTGCAGCGGGTCGTAAAGCTCCGCCACATCGGATTCGCCGCGGTCCACCGCGAGCGCATACATGCACAGGTCGTTGGTGCCGATGGCGAAGAACTCCGCCTCCGTTGCCAGCGCCGTGGCGCACAGGGCGGCGCCGGGGGTTTCCACCATGATGCCGAGGGGAGGCAACGCCTTGGGCATCCGCTGCCCGGCGGCGCGTAGGCGGGCGGCAACGCGCAACAGGACCTCGCGGGAGGCGCGCACCTCCGCAACCGTGCTCACCATCGGCAGCAGGATACGGACGGTTCCATAGGCGGCAGCGCGCAGGATGGCGGCCAATTGGGTTTCGAACAGCGCGGGCTGGCGCAGCAACAGACGGATGCCGCGCAGGCCAAGGGCCGGGTTGGCGTCCACCACCTCCGGCACGACGCCGGCGTTGGTCAGGGCCTCAACCTCCTTCTCGCCGCCCCAGTCCAGGACGCGGATGGTGACGGGGTCGCCGGACATGGCCTCGACGATGGTGCGATAGGTGTCGGTCTGCTCGTCTTCCGTGGGAACGGTGTCGCGGTTCATGAACAGGAATTCGCTGCGCAGCAGGCCAATGCCGGTGGCGCCGGAGTTGGCGACCATCGGCAGCTCGACCGGCAGCTCCAGATTGGCGTGCAACGTGACGTCTTCGCCATCCAGGGTCACGGCGGGCAGGCGGCGCAGACGGCCCAGGCGCTGACGGTCACGGGCGAAGCTGACGACGGCGCGGCGGGCATTGGCGAGGGTGGGGGGCAGCGGATTCAGGGTCACGGTGCCGACCACGCCGTCCACGATGGCCACCTCCCCGGCGCGCAGCCCGGCCATCAGCCCCGGCGCCCCAAGCACGGCGGGGATGCCGAGCGCACGCAGCAAGATGGCGGTGTGGCCGTCCGTGCCGCCCTCTTCCGTGGCTACGGCGGCAATACGGGCGGGGTCTATCAACGCAGCGTCGGAGGGGCGCAGGCTCTCGGCAACCAGGATTGCGCCCTGGACGGCGCCGGCGAAGCTGCGGAACGGAGCGCGGGTCAGGTTGCGGACCAGGCGGCGCCCGACCTCCCGGACCTCGTCCGCCTTGCGCCTTGCGCTGCCGTCGTCGAAGGACGCATTGGACGCAGCGCTGCCGGCCAACGCATCCGGCGACCCACCGGCCAGCGCGATGAAGGCGTTGGCGAAAGCGTTGGCCTCTTCCATGACGGCAGTCTCCGCCGATACCAAGCGGTCGCCAATGCGAGTGCGTATGCCGCGGACCAGGCGGGAGGGGCCGAGCATCTGCAGGTAAGCGTCGAGCAGCGGGGCGATCTCGCCCTGGCCTTCCTCCGGCAAAACGGACAGGCGGCCGCGCAGCTTCAGGAGCTGCTTGCGGGATTGCAGGATTGCGGCTTCCAACCGGGCCAACTCGGCCGCGGCATCGGCGGCCTGGATGCGGTGGCGGGTGACCTGGGGCGGCGCCTCGGTCGTCCGGAACACCGGGCCGATGGCGACCCCGGCGCAGGCGGGGATGCCGAACAGGCGGCGCTCGCTGCAGGGTTGGTTCGCCGGGGCCAGGCTGGCGGCAGGCGTCGCGGCATCGCCGTTCTCGCCGGCTGGGTCGTGGTCCACGTCTTGGCTGGCGTCAGTCGCGCTCATGGAACCCGGCCTCGACCAGGCTGGCCAGGGCATCCAGCGCCTCCTTGGCGTCCCAGCCGTCCGCCTGCAGCTCCAGTTGCGATCCCTGGCCGGCGCCGAGCATCATCAGCCCCATGATGGAACGCGCCGACACGGACTGCCCGTCGCGCAGCACCTCGACGGAAGCGCCGTAGCGTTCGGCCAGGGTTACGAACTTGGCGGCGGCGCGTGCGTGCAGCCCGCGCATGTTCACGACCGTCACCGTCCGGGACAGCATGGTGGGGCTGGGTCCAGGGGCGGCGCCGTCCATCTCAGTCACCCACAGTTGCCGTTCTTGCGGCAGCTTGGCATGACGGTGGACGCGGAGGCGATATACTTGCGCCCGGCTGTTTGCGCGCAGTCCACGCATTCCCCCAGATTCTGGCTGGACCGGACCTTCGCAAGCTTCACGAGCATCGGCAGGTTGACGCCGGAGATCACCTCCACGCCCGGCCGGGTCATCATGGAGATCGCGAGGTTGCTGGGCGTGCCGCCGAACATGTCGGTCAGCAGCACGACGCCGTCCCCGGTATCCACGCGGTCAATGCTGTCGTGGATGTCCGCGCGCCGTCCCTCCATATCGTCCTCCGGCCCGATGCAGACGGTGGCGACGTTCCGTTGCGTGCCCACGACATGCTCCATCGCCAACCGTAACTCGTCGGCGAGGCGCCCGTGGGTCACCAGCACTAGGCCAATCATGATATCCGTCCAGGCTCCTATGCCGGCACTTGGGTAATGTTTATGTCCGGGCCTGTCATTGGCCCGGGTATCGTGTCGGCATCCACGGCGCCGGCAATGCCCTTGCGGGCCAGTTCACGGTGGGTTGCAGTTACCTGCCAGCCGGACCCCGCGCCAGCGTCGTGGCCACGGAGTTCGGCTGCCAGCCGCTCGACGATCCGGACTGACCGGTGGCGCCCGCCGGTGCAGCCGACGGCAATGGTGGCATATCGCTTGCCTTCCTGGACGAAGCGCGGCAGCACTAAGTCCAGCAACCCAATGATGCCATTGTAGAAACCAAGAAAGTCCGGATCTGCCTCTATGTAAGCGGCGACATCGGCATCCAGCCCTGTTCCCGGACGCAATATGGGATCGTAATGAGGGTTGCGCAGGAATCTCGCGTCGAACACCATGTCGGCCTCGCGGGGCAGACCCGCGGGAAACGCGAAGGAGATCAACGATACCACCAGACGGGCTTCTGGGGCGCCTGCGTCCGGGTCGGGCTTGAAGCGTTGCTCAATTAAGCGCCGGAGCTCAGCCAGCGGCAGTTCCGAGGTGTCAAGCAACAGGTCGGCGGCGTCGCGCAACGGCTGGGTCAGCGCCGCCTCCGCCGCAATGCCGTCCACGACGCGGCCCTGCGGGGCGAGCGGATGGCGTCGCCGGGTTTCGGTGTAGCGGCGGAGCAGGGCGGTCTCGTCGGCGGTGGCATAAACGAGTTCCGGCAGCAGGCCGGGCTTTTCGCGCAGGTCGGCCAGCGTCGCCAGCACCAGCCCGGCGTCAAAGCCGCGGCTGCGGGCGTCCAGGCCAATGGCCAGCGGGCGCTCGGCGCGGCTGGCTAGGTCGGGTACCATCGTAAGCGGGGGGTTGTCCACGGCCTCGTAACCCACGTCTTCCATCGCACGGAGGATGCTGGCCTTGCCGGCGCCCGACAGGCCGCTGACGAGGACGATACGCAGACCGGGGTGCAAGGCGGTCAAGCGAACACGCCGGCGACCTGCGTGGTCCGCCCTATTGCGCAGTCCAGCGCCACGCCGACCCGCATGGCGGCCGAGGACTGCGCCGGGTCCACCATCACCATTGGCAGGCCAGTTTGTGGGTGGTGCGCCGGGTCGGGCAGGCGGTCGCCAACGCCCATTCCGATGGCTAGGGCCAGGCGGACCGGGGCGGTATAGGGCAGGCGCAGGATGCCCAAGCCACGCACCTCCAGTAGACCAGCAAGGGCGTCTGGAGGACGGGCGTGATTGTCCCACACCTCCACCTGATCGTCAGCGACCAGGATAAAATGGTGGTGTAGGAGGCGCAGCAGCAGATCGGACTTCCCCGACCCCGGCGGCCCCAAAAGCAATACGCCATGCCCGTCCCGGGCGGCGCAGCTGGCGTGGATATGCATCAGAACCGTCTTGTGACGCGGTTCTGCATCAAAGGGAAGCATCTTGTGATCGTGGGGTCGTGGCGACCTGGTTTCACGTGAAACGAAAGATTGCTGGCCGTCCTCAGCTCCACCCGGGAGCGGGCCGGGGTGAGGGGTTTTGCCGTGGAGTTAGGAGCAGATCGTGCCATGTGCAAACGGCCCTGTTCCGTCGAGGACCGGGCGTGCCTGCCCTCTCGCCCCGGCCCTGTCCCTGGGGGGAAGTCACCCTTTCTTTCAGGTGCGGTCTGCTGAGCCTTACGCCCGCGGCAGGCGCACGACGAACCGGGCGCCCAGTACCCGTCCATCGTCGTCACGGCGGTTCTCAGCGGCGATGCTGCCCTTCAGCCCTTCCACGATCTGCCGGCTGATGGACAAGCCGAGGCCGGAGTGCTGGCCGAACTCCTCCCCAGCCGGGCGTTCGGAATAGAAGCGGTCGAACACATGTTCCAGCTTGGCGGCCGGGATGCCCGGCCCTTCGTCCTCCACCGCAATTTCCACCATCGCCCCGGCTTCCCGCGCGCGCAGCAGGATGCGGCCATCCCGTGGCGAGAAGCTGCGGGCGTTGCCGATCAGGTTCCGCAGCACCTGCACCAGCCGGCGTTCCACGGCCTGCACCAGCAGCGGCGCGCCGGGCACGTCCAGCATAAGGACCGGGTTGCCGTCCCCACGCGTCGCGTCATGGATCTCGGTCAGGATGCGGAGGATCTGGACCACGTCCAGCGGCTCGGTTGCGGCGCGGGACAGCTCGGCATCAACCCGGCTGGCGTCGCTGATGTCGCTGATGAGGCGGTCCAGCCGCACCACGTCGTCCGAGATGATGGCGAGCAGTTGCGACCGGCGGCCCGGGTCCTCGATGCGCGGCAGGGTCTCGATGGCGCTGCGTATGCTGCTCAGGGGGTTCTTGATCTCGTGCGCCACATCGGCGGCAAAGCGTTCGGTGGCGTCCATGCGCGCCCATAGCGCCGCAGCGCTTTCGGCGAAGGCATGGGCCAACTCCCCAACCTCGTCGTTCCGGCGCAGCAGCGGCGGCGGCACCGTGCTGGCCCGGCCGCGGCCTTCGCGCATCTGGTGCGCGGCGCCGGCCAGGCGGAGGATCGGGCGGGCGATGGTCAGCGACAAGTACCAGGACAGTGCGACCGTCAGCACCAGCGCCAGCGCAAACAGGCCAAGGATGCTCATGCGGACCGTGAGCAGGCTGTCGTCCACCTCGCGCGCTTCGCGGGTCAGCAGCACGATTCCAACGGTGTGGCGGTTCCGCAGCACCGGCTCCGCCACCGTGACCAGCAGCCGGTCATCGGCGGTCCGGCGGATATAGGGCGGCATCTCGCGCCCGGTGCTGGAGCTGGTCATGCGCAGCTCCTCCTTCACGTCGGGCTGCCAATCTATGCCGGCCGCTGGGCTGATCTCGACCAAGGGGCCCTGGGTCTTGTGCGGCAACAGGGACATCAGCTTGTCGTAGACCGTGCCGACCGTGTCCAGCACCGGGCTGCGTATGACGGCGGGGGGCAGCGGCTCGGTGACGACGGCGCCGCCGGCGCCGTCCCGGACGCGGCTGTCGGCGATCAGGCGGCCATCGGGGGCGAACAGGCGGGCCTGGGCGTTGGGCGTCGGCTCCGTCAGGCGGCGCAGCAGCGGGCGGGCCTGGTCCGGCTGCAGCACGGGGTTGTCCGGGTCCGGCTCGCGCACGGCGCTTTCGCCCAGGGCGCCGGCGAAGATGCGCGCCTGCTCCCGCAATGCCTGCACGTTGGCTTCCAGCAGGCCGGCCTGGTACTGGTCCAGGTAAAGCAGCGCCGCCACCAGCAGCGCCAGCGGCAAGGCATTGACGAGCAGGATGCGCTGCAGCAGCGGCGATACCCAGCGCCGCCGGGTGCGGCGGGCTGCAGGCCGCGCGAGGACCGCGGGAAGGACGCCGCTGTCGGGCACTACTGCTCCTTGTACTTGTAGCCGATGCCGTACAGAGTCTCGATCTGGTCGAAGCTGTCCTCCATGGCGCGGAACTTCTTGCGGACGCGCTTGATGTGGCTGTCTATCGTGCGGTCATCCACGTAGATGTTCTCGCCATAGGCAGCGTCTATGAGCTGGTCGCGGGACTTCACCATGCCGGGCCTAGCGGCGAGCGCCTTGACCAGCAGGAACTCGGTCACCGTGAGCTGGATATCCTTCTCGCGCCAGGTGCACTGGTGCTTGGTCTCGTCCAGCACCAGGTCGCCGCGGACCATGACGCCGCCCGGCGCCGCGCCGGCGCCCTCGGCGCGGGAAGCCTCCTTGCGGCGCAGCAGGGCGCGTATGCGCTCGATCAGCAGGCGCTGGCTGAACGGCTTGGTGATGTAGTCGTCGGCGCCGAGGCGCAGGCCCATCAACTCGTCAACCTCCTCGTCCTTGGAGGTCAGGAAGATCACCGGCAACTGGCTGCGGGCGCGCAGCCGCTGCAGCAGTTCCATCCCGTCCATGCGCGGCATCTTGATATCCAGCACCGCCAGGTCCACCGGCTTGGCGATCAGGCCTTGCAGCGCGCTCTCGCCGTCGGTGTAGGTTCGGACGGTGAAGCCCTCCGCCTCCAGCGTCATCTGCACGGAGGTCAGGATGTTCCGGTCGTCGTCAACCAAGGCGATGGTATGCTTCATGGGAATGGCCTTGTGCTCACCCGGCAGCCCTGGCCGACCGGGATCGGAACGCTATGTGCATCGTGATTATGGCGGAATGCAGGAGGATCACCAATGAGCGACGCCCGTACCGGCGACACCCCGACCGCGACGCCCGTCCAGGACGCCCGCGCCCTGCTGCGCGCCGCCCGCGCAGGGACGCTGGCGACCAGC
>CAXTDP010000127.1:0-10631 GCA_964242295.1 uncultured Acetobacteraceae bacterium
CCAGATCGCGCGGACCGCGGCGCGGGCCTGCGCCGCTTCTTGCCGTGCCGCCCGGACCTGGGCGTCGCGGGCGGCCAGGTCGCGCCGGACATTGCGCAGCTCGTTTTGCAGACCGCGGATCTGCGCCTCGATCGCGTTCATCCGCTCGGCTGCGCTGTCGGCGGTCTGCGCCAGCGCGCCGTGATAGGGGGTGATGGCGAGCAGCGTGCCCACACAAAGGGCGACCTGCCGCCCGCTCACAAACTGCACCATGGATACCTCTGCTAACCCACCTTGAACAGTTCGTGTATCGGGGCGAAGGAGGGGTGTAGGCCATCCCAATATGGCGACGCTTTTGTGTCAGCGGCATTGCGGCAATGGGGTGTGGCTGGCCTGCACAGGATGGTTACTGTTCAGTTCAGTCGGCTTTGCCATCTGGGACAGGCCGTGGAACCGGGGCTGCAGGAACTAGGCGCCGGTGCGCATGGGCTGCTGCCAGCCACAGCGCTGCGCAGGTGCCGGCGGGAAAGTGCTACTTGTGGAACGTGGCTCGCCCGGTCAACTGCCGGACTCTACGCAGCGCTTCGCGGGGCATCAGCGTGCGCGCGGCCAGCCGCCCGAGGAACCCGAGATAAAGCTGTGGCCGCAGCAAGATGTGCGCGCTGCGGACCGCCCCTCCGGCCGCCATGCGCGCCGCGGCGGCGCAAAGGTGCTTGTCGAGCGCCTGCCGGTTGGCCGGCGACAGCAGGCCGCCATGCCGGCGCACCGCCGACCGGACGAAGCGGCAATCCGCACCCTCCAACTCGAATGGGCGGTAGCTGGCAAGCTCGACCAACTTGGCCGCGAGCGACAGTTCCAACCGGTCCTGTTCCGTCGGGGCCAGGCCGCGGCAGGCCAGGGCAAAGACCTCCTGGATCGAGGGCGCCTCGTTGAACGCCGCCAGAGATTGCTTTTCGAACACCAGGTCCGCCTCGCCCCGGCGGCGGCGCAGGGCAGAAATCCCCGCCAATTGCGAATGCGCCGCCGATACCCGCGCGTTGTGGACGGAGGCGCTGCTGATGCTGCTGGCGTGCATCCGGTAGTCGCCGAGTATTTCCTGCAGGTTGTGCAGCTTGCCCCGCTCCTGCAGGCGCCAGAACAGGTCGGTATCCTCGGCATGGAACACATGGCGGTAGCCGCCGGCCGCATCCATGTCGGCACGGCGGGCCATCAGGAACGGATGGATGATATACGGCTCCAACGACGGCGCCCAGGTCAGGTCCGCCAGCTCCGGCGGCCCGACGTCCACGACGCTGCCCGTTGGCTGCCCATCCTCGTCAATGTGCCGCACGCGCCCGCCCACCGCGACGTAGTCCGGGTTGGCGCGGAGGTAGCCGAGCTGCCGGGCGAACCGCTCGGGATGGGACAGGTCGTCGCCGTCGAAGCGCGCCACGAACTCAGCCCGGCACCGCTGCAGGCCGAAGTTCAGCGCATCCACGATGCCGCCGTTCTCCTTGCGGTGCAGCTCGACCCGCGGGTCCATCGTGGCCATATCCGCAACAATCGCCGCCGTGTCGTCCGTGGAGCCGTCATCAATGACGATGATGCGGATGTCCAGGATGGTCTGGGTCTGGATGCTGTCCAGGGCGCTGCCGACGGTCCGGGCGGCGTTGTGGACCGGGATCAGGACGTCAATCAGCGGCGCGATATCAGACATGGCGGATGATCCGGTCGGTCATCATCAGCTCGCGTACATCCCGCTTTGCCCCGAAGCGTTCCACGAGATCGTCAGCCTCCGCGATCGCATCCTCCCGGTCGTAGGAATCGGCGACCTCCCGCAGGTGCTCGATCGGCGTGGCGTCAACCACGCCGATCTGGAAGCCGCCGCGCCGGGCGATCTCGGACCACAGCACGTCAATGCCCCAGGCCCAGCGGGTTTCCGGGAAGGGCAGGCAGTCGGCGAAGACGCTGCGGTGGAACGCCGTCATCGGTCCGCACTCCACGAACTGCGTCGCGTGCGCCAGGCCGTCCCAAACACGCTGCGTCACCTGCCAGCTTGTATGGGAATGGAACAGGTGCGCCGGCTGGCAGATGCGGAACCTCACCGACTCCGCCACGAACAGGAACTGGTCAAGGAAGCCCTCCCGGAACGAAATGTCGTCATCAACGACGATCAGCCAATCGAAGTCGTCAAGCGGGATGCCTGCCATGGCGGCATTGATGTTCTCGAACTTGCCGCGGTCGCCCAGCGGGGCGAGCTGCACGGTCACGTCGTGCCGGGTGCGTTGCAGGGCCGTCAGCATCGCCTCCAGCCCCGCCCGGCGCGCCGGCACGTCCACGCTGGTCACCAGCACCCGGCGCCGCGGCATCTGCGCCGCCCGTGCCGGCAGGTGGCGGAACGAGCGGTTCAGTTGCAGCCTCAGGTCGAACAATCGGTCCACGATCCAGCCATGATGGCGCGAGCGCCAATGCCGGCGTCGCGTTTGCCGTCCGCCATAGCCTGACGTGAACAGGTCCGGCCCAGAATCATTGGTTATCATTGGTGGTCGTCGGTCGTCATCAGTTCCCATCTGCGGTCCCACCGCCATCAATGCAGCCAGCGTGGCCTCCCGATCCCTGTTGCGCATGCCAGCGCGTTGCCTGCCGCCTTGCCAACCGCCGCGCGCAAGGTCGGGTCCAGCGCCAAACCGAACGATGCGAACAGCAATCCGACCACGGCGGCAGACCCCATCGCCCACGGCAACGACAGCGGTACGGCACGCGCCAGCACCCAGCTTGCGGCCATCAAACCAACTGCCGGGACTGCCCGCACTATGTAAGGGCTCCAGCACCGTGCAAGCCACAGCACCAGCAGGCAGTCCGCCGCCGTGCGCAGCGTCCAGGCCACTGCGGCGCCCTGCACCCCGGCGGCGACCATCAACCCATACGATCCCAGCAGGAACGGCAGCACTTCCACCATGTGCAGCTTGGCCGTCACGTCCGGACGGCCCTGCCCCTGCAACAGGGCGAACGGGATGAAGGCGATCCCGTTCGCCCAAGCGCCGATCAGCAGGATCTGCGTCGCCGAGGTTGCCTGGGCTGCGAAGTCCTCGCCAACCCAAAGCCGCAGGAACGGTCCGGCCAGCAGCACCGCCGGTCCGCACGCGGCGCCATAGCAGAAGGCCAACGTCACCACCGCGCGGCTGGCGAGCCAGCGGGCGTCGTCCGGCTCCAGCCGCGACAGACGAGGGAACAACGCCCTGGCCAACGCCCCGGCCATCAACTGGCTGCGCGTCGCCAGGTTCATCGGCACCGAATAGTGCGCGACCGAGGCCGGGCCGAGGATCGCGGCGATCAGCATCTGGTCGAAGGACTCCATCACCGGGCTGACCACGCTGCCGATGCTGACCCATGCGCCGAAGCCGAGCAGCTCGCGCAAGCGGGCAGGGTCGAACCGGCGCAGGTCAATCGGCCGTTCCAGCCGGCGCACGAACACCCAGACGACCACCGTCGAAAACACCCGTGTCGCCAACGCCGCCGTCAGCACGACGGTCAGGCTGGGGCCGATCAGCACCGCGCACAGCACCGGCGCGACCTGGCCGATGACGCCGCTCGTGGTTTGCAGGACGTTGGCCAGCAGGAACCGTTCACGCGATTCGATGGCGCCCGAGCCGACGCCGGACACCAGGGCAACCGGCAGCATCACGGCGATGCAGGGCAGGGCGGCACGCAGCTCCGATGCCAGGTCTGCGGGGATGCTGGCGAACCGCCCCAACAGCAGGCTGGCCGCGCCATACAGCAGCAGCCCGCCCACCAGCCCGAACGCGGTGTTGAGGTAAAGCGCCGTCACCAGCACCGGCACGCGCTGGGCCGGCCCTGCCTGTCCCAGGCGGCTCAAGGCGACGGCCGAGGCGCGGGACAGGCCGAAATCGAGGAACCCAGAATATCCCAGCAGGATCCAGACCACGGCCAGGATGCCGTAGCGCGCCGCCCCGATCTGGGAGATATACAGCGGCACCGTTACCAGCGCCGTCAGCAGCGGCAGCACCGGCCCCATGATGTTCAGCGCGAAGTTGACGGAAATGGTGCGCGGCTTCATGTGGGATCAGCCATCGGTTCGCATGGCGCCGCGTGCACACGCGCACGATCCCTGGACATGCTGGGCTTGTTGCAACGGCTCACGCTTCACCGACCTTCGTCTCGGGACATGTGTCGCTACGGCTGGCGGATGCAGGCTTGCCGAAGTTGTTTCGGCTGCTGCTTGCATTGCTTCTATCCGTCGTCTCTCCTGCAACAACGCCAGACGACTTCAAAAGGTGCCTCGTTTGCTGCGCCGCACAATATCGTTGTGCTCCCGGCTTGTATGTCGGCGCCCCCGCGAAGCCAAGCGCCGGAAGCGGAACCCACGCATCCGTGACGTTTCGGTCGGCATGTCCCAGCCAACCGCTGCGCCCCGGCTGAACCGCGAGCCCGCGCTTATGGGCGCAATGCAGCGGTGTCGCACCTCGCGGCCAGCCCAGCCGCCTAGGCCTTGCTGCAGTAGCACGCGGGTCGTGTCGCAGGGTTGAAGGTCGGCTTACCGCCCGAAACGCAACTCTACGTTGCCGGTTTTCTCAGTCGTCATGCGCCGAGCGGCTATCCACCGGGGCTTCCTTCCGGTCGTTCATCCCGTAGTCCCGCATCACGTCCGCAATCCGCAGGCGGTAGTCTGCGAAGACCTCCTCGCGCCCCTCGGCCTGCGTCGCCCGGTGCAAGGGCGTGTTGCGCCATTCGCGCACCGCATCCTCGTCCCGCCAGAACGAGAGCGAGAGCAGCTTGTCGGGATCGGAAAGGCTGCGGAAACGCTCGATGGACAGGAAGCCATCGAGATGCTCAAGCGCCGGGCGCAGCGCCGCAGCGAGGTCAAGGTAGCGCCCGGCCCGGCCTTCCCTGGGCCGGACCTCGAAGATGACCGCGATCACGACGCCGCCGGGTGCTGGAGGAAAGCCGCATGCGGTCCCGAGGCAAGGCGCAGGAACACCCGGTCCTCTCGGAGGATGAACCGCTCGCGCTTGGCGAAGGCGTAGTTCTCGCGTCCGAGCGGATCATCGCGCAGGTGGGCACGGTAAGCCTCGTAGGCCGCAAGGCTCTCGACATGGTAAACCCCGTAGGCCGTCGTGGCGGAACCCTCGTGCGGGCCGAAGTAGCCGACAAGGTCGGCCCCGCAACGCGGTATCGCCTGCCCCCAGTTGCGGGCGTACTCCGCAAAGGCGTCGGCGCGAAAGGGATCAATCTCGTAGCGGATGAAGCAGGTGATCATGGTCTGGCCTCCGTTCTGGCAGAGGCGGACGTAGCAGGGCGGTTGCCGCCGATGCTTCGGTGAGGGCCGAAGTGTCGTCGGTCGCCCCGGTGCTAGAAGGCCGCTCCAACGGAGGATGCCCGATGAAGGATGGACCCTCGATTGCCGCCCTGGCCGCCCTCCTGGGCGACCCGGCGCGGGCCAACATGCTGACTGCGCTCATGGATGGCCGTGCCCTGACCGTGGGCGAGCTGGCGCGGGCCGCAGGCGTCGCCCTGCCGACCGCAAGCGGCCACCTCACCAGGCTCGACGCGGCGGGGCTGCTCGCGGCCGAGAAGCAGGGGCGGCACCGCTACTACCGCCTGTCCGGCCATGATGTAGCGGAAGTGCTGGAAAGCCTGATGAGTCTGGCGCAGCGGACAGGTGCGACACGCGTGCGCCCGGGACCGCGCGACCCTGCGCTGCGCGAGGCCCGGGTCTGCTACGACCACCTGGCCGGCGAGCGCGGCGTTTCGCTGCTGCAGGGCCTCACGCAGCGGCGCTGGATCGAGGGCGGGACGGCGCCGCGCCTGACTCCAGCCGGACGCGACGGATTGGCGGCAATGGGAATAGACGTCGTGGCCCTGGAGCGGGGGCGGCGCCCGGTCTGCCGCCGCTGCCTGGACTGGAGCGAGCGTCGCGACCACCTGAGCGGCGCCTTGGGAGCGGCGATGCTGGAGCATGTCCTGGCGCGGCATTGGGCACGCCGGGAGGCGGCGAGGGTCGTGGCGTTCACGCCGTCAGGCTCCCGCGCCTTCGCCTCCTTGTTGTGCGTCAGGACGTGAACGCGCGAGCAGTCTCGCGGGCAAGGCAGGCATCGGCAAGGTCTGCTCCCAACCAGCAGCCGGCATCCAGACCGAGCCACCGCCAGCCCGCGGCCACGCTCGACAGCCGCGCCACCTTGCCGCACCCCCCAGATTGCAGTAGCACCCCGCAACCCCTTGGGCGGCCGGGCGCCCTTCATTGGCGACCCCCTTCCGCACCCCGGCGCGTGGACCCTGCACCAGGAACCCTTCCCCTATGGCACGTCACAAGATCGCCCTCATCGGCGCCGGCAACATCGGCGGCACCCTTGCCCACCTGATCGGGCTGAAGGAATTGGGCGACGTCGCCATGTTCGACGTGTTCGGCGGCGTCGCCGCAGGCAAGGCGCTGGACATCATGCAGTCCGGCCCGGTGGACGGCTTCGACAGCCACATGACCGGCGGCAGCGACTACAGCGCCATCGCCGGGTCGGACGTGGTGATCGTCACCGCCGGCTTCCCCCGTCAGCCCGGCATGAGCCGCGACGACCTAGTGGCCAAGAACGCCGGCGTGATCGCAACCGTCGCCGACGGCATCAAGCAGCACTGCCCCGGCGCATTCGTCATCGTCATCACCAACCCGCTCGATGCGATGGTCTGGGTGATGCAGCAGAAGTCCGGCCTGCCGCCCAACATGGTCGTCGGCATGGCGGGCGTGCTGGACAGCAGCCGCTTCCGCCTGTTCCTGGCCCATGAGTTCAACGTGTCGGTCGAGGACGTGACGGCGTTCGTGCTCGGCGGCCACGGCGACACCATGGTGCCGCTAGTCCGCTACAGCACCGTCGCCGGCATCCCGGTGCCCGACCTGGTGAAGATGGGCTGGACCACCCAGGACAAGGTTGACGCCATCGTTGCCCGCACCGCCAACGGCGGCGGCGAAATCGTGAAGCTGCTGGAAAAGGGCAGCGCCTTCTACGCCCCCGCCGCCAGCGCCGTCGCCATGGCCGAAAGCTACCTGCGCGACAAGAAGCGCGTGCTGCCCGCCGCGGCGCACCTGTCGGGCCAATACGGCATGAAGGACCTGTATGTCGGCGTCCCCGTCGTGATCGGCGCCGGCGGCGTGGAGCGCATCGTCGAGGTGCAGCTCAACGACGAGGAGCAGGCGGCGTTCGCCAAGTCCTGTGCCTCCGTGCAGGAGTTGGTTGACGCCAGCCGCAAGCTGGTGGGCTGACAGTCATGCGTGCCTGGCATCCCTGCCGGGCACTCTCCCGCCATAATCTCATGCCTATGTCCATGTCAGCGGGCGCATGGCCCGCATAGCCTTGCCAAGGAAGTCTTCATGCCCGGCGTAGATCTGCTCGCCTCCGCGTTCAACGGTGCCAATGCTGCCTTCATCGCCGACCAGTATGCGCGGTGGGCGTCCAACCCGGGATCGGTGGACCCGAGCTTCGCCGAGCTGTTCGCCGCGATGGACGACGACGCGCGCGGCGTGCTGGAAGACGCGAGCGGCGCATCCTGGGCGCCTCACACCTACAGCGTCGCCGAGCCGGAGCCTGCGGCCAAGCCCGGCGCCAAGGACGCGAAGGCCGCCCCGGCCGCAGCCGCCGGCTTCACGCCGGAGCAGGTGCGCGCCACCGCGCTCGACAGCCTGCGCGCCCTCATGCTGATCCGTGCCTACCGCGTCCGCGGCCACCTGGAGGCCAAGCTGGACCCGCTGGGCCTGCAGGCCCCCAAGTCGCATCCGGAGCTTGACCCAGCCACCTACGGCTTCGGCCTGGGCGACCTGGACCGGCCGATCTTCATCGACAACGTGCTGGGGCGTGAAAGCGCCACGGTCCGAGAGATCATCGCCATCGTCCGCGCCAGCTACTGCGGCCCGATCGGCGTCGAGTTCATGCACATCCAGGACCCGGAACAGAAGGCCTGGATACAGCGCCGCATCGAGGGCGCACCCTGGACCACCGGCTTCGACGCCGACGCCAAGCGCACCATCCTGCAGCAACTGACCGAGGCCGAGGGCTTCGAGGCGTTCTGCCAGCGCCGCTACGTCGGCACCAAGCGCTTCGGCCTGGAAGGCGGCGAGGTCACGATCCCCGCGCTGCACGCCATGATAGACACCGCCGCCCGCGATGGCGTGAGCGAGGTCGCCATCGGCATGCCGCACCGCGGGCGGCTGAACACCCTGGTCAACATCGTGCGCAAGCCGCTGCCGGCCATCTTCAGCGAGTTCGGCGGCAACAGCTTCAAGCCGGACGACGTGCAGGGATCGGGCGACGTGAAGTATCACCTCGGCACGTCGACCGACATCGAGGTGGCCGGGCACAACGTCCACATCAGCCTGCAGCCGAACCCGTCCCACCTGGAGGCGGTGGACCCCGTCGTCGTCGGCAAGGTTCGGGCGCGGCAGGACATGGCCGGCGACACCAAGGGCCGCCGCAGCGTCATGGGCATCCTGATGCACGGCGACGCGGCGTTCGCCGGGCAGGGGCTGGTATATGAGACGCTGGCGATGAGCCAGCTCATCGGCTACCGCACCGGCGGCACCATCCACCTGATCGTCAACAACCAGATCGGCTTCACCACCGTCCCCGCCCATGCCTACTCCGGCCTGTACTGCACCGACGTCGCCAAGGCGGTGCAGTGCCCGATCCTGCACGTGAACGGCGACGAGCCGGAAGCGGTGATGTTCTGCGCCCGGCTCGCGGCCGAGTTCCGTATGCAGTTTGCCACCGACTTCGTGCTGGATATCGTTTGCTACCGCCGCTACGGCCACAATGAGACGGACGAGCCTGCCTTCACCCAGCCCGTCATGTATCGCGCCATCAAGGACCGCCCGACCACGCGCACCCTGTATGCCGGGCGCCTGGCCGCCGAGGGCGCGGTGCCGGCGGACGAGGCCAAGCGCATGTGGGACGACGAAGCCGTCCGGCTGGAAGACGCCTACAAGGCGGGCCAGGCCTACCGGCCCAACAAGGCGGAATGGCTGGAAGGCCACTGGGCCGGCCTGCGGCAGTCGCAGCAGCCGGACGAGCAGCAGGAGGACCCGACCGCGCTGACAGCGGAGCAACTGCAAATCATCGGCCGCGCACTCTATACGCCGCCGTCCGATTTCGACCTCAACCCCAAGATCGCCCGGCAGCTCGACGCCAAGCGCGCCATGTTCGACACCGGCGAGGGCGTGGACTGGGCCACCGGCGAGGCGCTGGCGTTCGGCGGCCTGCTGCTCGACGGCAACCGCGTCCGCCTGTCCGGCGAGGACTGCCAGCGCGGCACCTTCAGCCAGCGTCATGCCGTGCTCACCGACCAGACCAACCAGCACGAATACGTGCCGCTCAACAACATCGCGTCCGATCAGGCAAAGATCGAGATCTACAACTCGCTGCTGAGCGAGCAGGGCGTGCTGGGCTTCGAATACGGCTACACCCTGGCCGACCCCAAGGTGCTGGTGCTGTGGGAAGCGCAGTTCGGCGACTTCGCCAACGGCGCCCAGGTCATCATCGACCAGTTCCTGGCCAGCGGCGAAACCAAGTGGCTGCGCATGAGCGGCCTGACCCTGCTGCTGCCGCATGGCTACGAGGGCCAGGGGCCGGAGCACAGCAGCGCCAGGCTGGAGCGCTACCTACAGCTTTGTGCCGAGCGCAACATGACCGTCTGCAACCTAACCACCCCGGCCAACTATTTCCACGCCCTGCGCCGCCAGCTCAAGCGCAACTTCCGCAAGCCGCTGGTCATCATGACGCCGAAGTCGCTGCTGCGGCACAAGCTGGCGGTCAGCCTGGTGGCCGACATGGCCGAAGGCAGCCACTTCCGCTTCGTCATCCCCGAGGTGGACACGCTCGTGGCGCCTGAGGCGGTACAGCGCGTCGTCCTCTGCAGCGGCAAGGTATATTACGACCTGCTGGCCGAGCGGCGGGAGAAGGGCGTGAATGACGTCGCCATCGTGCGGCTGGAGCAGATTTACCCCTTCCCGGAGCAGACGTTGGGCGCGGTGCTCAAGCCCTATGCCAACGCCAAGGTGGTGTGGTGCCAGGAGGAGCCGGCCAACATGGGCGCCTGGACCTTCGTGGACCGCCGGATCGAGCGGGTGATGGGCACCGTCGGCATGACGGCTTCGCGCCCGTCCTATGCCGGGCGCCCCGACGCAGCTAGCCCGGCGACCGGTCTCGCCAAGGTGCACGCTGCGGAGCAGGCGGCGCTGGTGCGCGATGCGCTCGGCATGAATTCTTAAGGGAAGCAGGATGTCCACCGAGATCAAGGTCCCTACGCTGGGCGAAAGCGTGACCACCGCCACCGTGGCACGCTGGATGAAGAAGCCCGGCGAGGCCGTCGCCGCTGACGAGCCATTGGTGGAGCTTGAAACCGACAAGGTCACGGTGGAGGTGAACTCCCCCGGCGCCGGCACGCTGGGCGAGATCACAGCGGCCGAGGGAGCCGAGGTCGAGGTGGGCGCTATCCTGGCCATGCTGGAAGCCGGTGGCGCCAGCGCGGCGCCAAAGTCCACGCCGTCCAATACCGACCCGGTTGCCGTCGCCTCGTCCGCCACCGCGGCGGCAGGGGCGCCGACAGCCACCGCGTCCTCCACCGCCGCCAACCCCAGCCCCGGCGTGAACCGGCAGCCGCAGCCGCTTGGCCCC
>CAXTDP010000128.1:0-10540 GCA_964242295.1 uncultured Acetobacteraceae bacterium
AGACCCAGATGGACTTGGCGGCGTGTCAGGACAGGCATGGCATATCTCCGCTCTGATACAGTCGGCTTAGACCGCTTGACGCGGGATGCGTTAAGACTGTTACCGTCTCAAGGTATAGGGGTGTACTATGGCTTGCCGTTACGCTGCTTGCTGAGTGGGCAGTCTGCGACGGATTGCTGCATCGGGAGGCATCGTGGACCTGCGACGGCTTCAGTTCCTCGTCAGAGTGATCGATACCGGCAGCATCACGCGTGCTGCGGCGGTGCTGCATATCGCCCAGCCCGCACTCAGCCAGCACATGCGGGTGCTCGAGCACAGCGCCGGCGCCAAGCTGCTGATCCGCCACAAGGACGGCGTGACGGCCACCGAGGCGGGCATGGTCGCCTACCGCAACGCCAAGCTGCTGTCCCGGCAACTCGACAGGGCGCGAACGGAGGTGCGGACCTTGGCCGCTGTGCCTGCCGGGCGCGTGACGGTCGGCATGGCGCCCCACAGCCATGCCAGGCAACTGCTCCAGCCGCTTCTTCGGGGGATCGCCAGCCAGTATCCGGACATCCTTCTGCATATCAGCGAGAACTTCGAAGGCTTGCTGGCCGAGGACCTGCGCATGGGCCGGATGGACATGGCACTGCTGTATGAGACCGCACCACGCCCTGGCTTCCGGTCGGAACGCATCTCGACGGAGCCGCTCGTCCTGGTCGGCCAGAAGCGCCTGTTTGGGCCGGCTTCGGCCGGTCTGACCGGTATGCTGCCCATGCTGCTGCCGAGCGTGGCGCACGCCATCCGGCAGCTTGTGGAGGCGGTCTACAGCCGCCGCCGTATTCGGCCCCGGATCGTCGCCGAGATCGAGTCATTCGAAACGCTGGCTGCCGCCGTTGCCGAGGGCCTAGGTGTCACCGTGCTGCCGCGGCGCGTGGCGGTGGGCCTGGCGGCCGATCACGGCCTAATGATGCGCCAGTTCGGTGCGTCCTCCACGGCCATCACTCTCATGCTTTCGACGGCAGAAAACGGTATGCTGTCTGACGCGGCCCGGGTGGTCCACCAGCTTGTCGCGGACCTCATCACCCGTTCGGCAAACGGCGGCGTGCCGGCCTAATGGCCGTTAGGCGGCGTATCGGCGCACGCCCGGCCAGGCGGCAGTGGCAAGCCGCTCTTCGACCAGGCTCGAGACGAGCGTGCTGACCAGCTCGATGGAGGCCGTGATCGGCAGTTGGGCGGAGGTGCAGAGCGAAACCGTCGCCTCGATCGGCTCCGGGCCGAGCCGATGCACCGAAAGGCCGGACGTTTCTGTTCCGAGCGCCGCACGGGGGAGGATGGTTACACCAAGCCCGGCGGAAACGGCTTCGAGCAGAGCCGCGCGCGAATCGATCTCTGCGGCTATGCGAGGTTCGAAGCCAGCCCTGCCGCAAGCCCTGTCGATCACCGCTCGCAGGAAATGGATGGGACTCATCAACACGACGGGCAGGTCGCGAAGCACGGACAGCGACACTGCGGCGCCACGTCCTTTCTGGAGCTTGGTTCCGGCCGGGGCGACCAGGAACAGCTCCTCAATGAACAGCTCCTGGCAGTTCACGCCGACCATCGGCGGGGCCGTGTAGGCGAGCGCCACGTCAATGCGGCCGGTCATGATGAACTCACTGAGCGTCCCGACGAAGTTGTCGTTGAGGCGGAGGCGGATCGCCGGGTGCTGTACCTGCATGCGTCGGAGCAATGGCAAGGCCAGGGTTGATGCCGCTCCGCAGGTTGCCAGGCCCAATGAGACCTGGCCGGCTCCGCTCGCCCCGGCGGAGCACGTCTCATGCTCCGCCTGCTCAATCTGTGCAGCAAGCGACCGGGCGTATCGGTAGAAGGTCCGGCCTGCTTCCGTCACCATCACGCCAGTGGCTGCGCGGAACAGCAACTGTTGACCGAGGTGCTTCTCCAATGCCGCAAGCTGCTGGCTCAGCGTCGGCTGGCTGACGCCGAGTTCGGCCGCGGCGCTTGACAATGATCCGCAGTCAACAACCGCAAGGAAGTATCGCAGTTTGACAAGGGTAATCACGCCGATTGCATTTCCATGTCGTAGGTTTGTAAGTCTCTGTGGCGGTATCATAGGGGTAAGGCAGCGCTTATACCCGAGCGTATTGGCCCGCTCCCTTGTTCTGTGGCGCCTCTGGCCGGGCGGGTCCGCTTCGCCGGCGAGGACGTGACCGCGATGGCCGCCCACCGGCGGGTCGAGCTGGGGATCGCCCACGTGCCCGAGGGGCGGTGGATTTTCCGCGACATGACGGTGGACGAGAACCTGCGCATCGGGGCATTCCGACGCGGCCGTGCGCAGTCGGCGCGCGGCATCGAGCGGGTGTATGCCTTCTTTCCCCGCTTGAAGGAACGCCGCAAGCAGGTCGCAGGAACCATGTCGGGCGGGAAGCAGCAGATGGCCGCGATCGGTCGCGCGTTGATGTCGGAGCCGCGCCTGCTGATCTTGGACAATCCTCGCTCGGCTTGGCGCCCATCGTGGTCCGGGCGGCGCTCGACGCGGTCCGGGCCGTGCCTGACGAAGGTTTTTCGTCGCTGATCGTCGAGCAGAATGTCAACATGGTCCTGCCAATGTCGGACCATGCCTACGTCATGGAGAACGGCGTCGTCTCCGTCCAGGGTAGTGGCAAACAGCTTATGGGCGATCCCGCGGTGGCCCGTGGTTTCGCCAGCGCGTCGGCCTTGGGGCGGAGTCGTCCGGCAGGCGGGAGGTGCGGCTGCTGGACGAACGCAGGCAGCCGTGTTGCATGGAGCAGACGTGTAGGCGCAGCTACCCCATCCCCGCTTGGGGTTCAGGCGATGCGGCCGGAGATCGGGTGTCCCAGTTCCAGCATGCGGTTGAGCGCATGGACGGCGACGTCCACTTCGGTCGCGCGACGTTCGTCCGTGCGCGAGCGCAGGCCGTCACCGATCACCTGCTTGAACCTGCCAATGGCCGCTTCCGCCCGGGCTCGCTTCTTGTAGCCGGACGCTTTCTGCCAGGCTGCCCGCCCGTGCTCGGCGATGCTGTGCAGATGGCGGTCGCGCTGCGTGGGCGTGGTCGCGGCCGTCTCGCTCGACACGGCCGTGGACCGCGGCGGCACGATGATCGCCGCGTCCGGATGACGTTTGGCGACCGCAGCAGAAACACCTCCCTGGTCGTACGCGCCGTCGGCGGTGAACGACGCCATAGGTCCTCGTACCTGATCGAGCAAGGCGCCGACCTCCTTTGTGGTCAACGCCGCCGCGACGATCTGCCCGGTGTCGGCGTCCAAGCCGATGTGCAGCTTGCGCGGGGACCGGCGCGTCTTGGTGCAGTGCTTCTCAACCAGCCACTCGCCTGCGCCGCCGAGCTTCAGGCCGGTGCTGTCCACCAGCAGGTGCAAGCGCTCGCCGTCTCTGCGCGGTCGTGGACGTGGCACCTCCAGCGTTTTCGCCCGGCGGCACAGGGTTGAGTGGTCTGACACCGGCAGATCGAGCCCGAGCAGGCCGATGACGGAGCCGATCAGGCCCTCGGTCTGGCGCAGCGCCAGGCGGAACACCGTACGCAAGGTGAGCGCCGTCAGAATGGCGAGGGGCGAGTAGCAGGGCTGACCGCCTGGCGTAGTGCGCGGCTCTTCCCACCAGTCCTTAATTGCTGCGTCTGTGAACCAAACCGTGAGGCTTCCACGCTGGCGCAAGGCCGCGTCGTAGGCGGCCGAGTTGATGACCTTGTGCTTCTGTCGCGGGATGTGGCAACGGCGGTCGTGGTTCAGCTTGTAGGACAAGGTGGCCTTCCAGGGTCAGGTCAGCCATAAGCTTCTTACGTCAGCCCGCCCTACGCTGCCACAGGCAACCTCCGTGCAACATGCTGGATCTTCGTCCGTTCCCGGGCGCCCTGCCGTCAAAAACTAAGTAGGCTTGCGTGGCGTGTCACATTCAAACGAGCCGGCTGGGACGATGCCTACCTCATCGAACTCCTCTAACTATCCGAAATGCGACAACCCTGACCGATGCGACTGGTCATCTCACGGCAGGCTCTCCGTAAGGCCGGAACGCCCGTCAACAAGGCAACCGAAGTACGGCGACCCCGGTGCGCATTTAGGGGTGCCGCGGGTGAAAAAGTCGCCGTCCTTTGCTTGCGTCTGTCCTCAACAGGCAGCCCAGGTGGTGCATTGTCTGGCTTGTAGCCGGCCTAATGTACCGGCAGTCACCAACTTGTCAAATAAGTTAGCCATACGGAGCCATGTGCTGTGATCCTGTAATACAAGTCAGCCATAGCAGGGTGCGTGCCCATGGTGAGCGCCGCTACAGGTCCCGCTGGCCGTCGGTGACGCGCTGGCGTGCGCGGTGCAGGTGATACCTCATGGTCAGCCCAGCGGCCTCGGCATCTCCCCGGGCGATGGCCTCGGCGACCGCTTCGTGCTCCTCGAACACCCGCCTTGCACGCTCCTTGGACCCAGCCCTGGTCAAGCCGAGCGCCACCGTCATCGCATGCTGGATCGTCGCGTCGAGCGTTTCCAACACCTCGGCGAAGACGATGTTGCCGCTTGCCGCCGCCACGGCGAGATGGAACTCGAAATCTGTGCGGGCGGGCACAGTGCCGCTCTCAAATGCGGCTTGCAGCGCCGTTAAGGTCCCGTAGATACGATCCATTTGATTCGATGTGCGACGCTGCGCTGCCAGTGCCGCCGCTTGTCCTTCAAGGGCCATGCGCACCTCCAGGCACCGCAACATGCCGGCGATGTCGGAGACTTTGACAAGCCGCGTGAGATTGTCTGAGGGCCGTCTTTGCACGAAGGTGCCCGACCCTTGCCGGGTCGTCACCAGCCCGTCCGCGTGCAAGCGCATCAGCGCTTCGCGGACCGTCGGCCGTGACACCTGGGACGACTGGCAGATCTGGTTCTCGGACGGCAGCTTGTCGCCTTCCTTCAAGGCCCCGGACACGATCTGCTCCAGGATCTGGCCGTACAGCATGTCCCCCAACCGCTCCTTGCGACGAGGTACCAGCTTCAGGTCGCTCATGCCTTCTCCTGTCCTTGCGGCTGCAGCTTGCTTTCTGACACGCCTAACTTGTAAGATAACTTGACGAGACATCACAGCTTATGACATGCCTCATGCATATGCGATATCCGAATGGGCAAGCAGACGGCAGCGCCAGGGGGCAATCCGTCGTGAATGGAAGGTTGGCACGCCGCCTGGACAGAACGCTTTGGCGCGGGGGGACGATGATGGATGGATCAGCCACGCGGCTACAGCCACGTCCGTGGCTTCACCGCACTGCGGCAGGGAGGTGCGGGACACTTTTGGGCATGGCAACGCCGGCCATGGGCGCGGGCCAACCGCTGTCGGTTGGCATGCTGGGTCCACCAACCGGCTTGTTCCAGCAAGCTTTCGGCAAATGCGGCGCTAGATGCCACGCGCGTACACCGTGCAGGGCGTTTCCCTGGTATGAGGTGGCGGTGCCGGGCCAGCGCGCGGCAAGCCAGCCCAACCCCCTGGCCCGAGGCCGCCAAGCGTCCTCCCAGCCATCACAGGGGATCGTTTGATGTCTTCGCCGAACCCGAACTTTCTTGCGGCCCTGCCTGGCATTTCCGGTATCCTGGTGACACCCTTCAAGGGGAACAATCAAGTGGCACCGGGTCTGCTGAGGCCAATCATTGATCGGGCCATCGGCGCCGGGGTGCATATTCTAACGGCGAACGGCAACACCGGCGAGTTCTATGGCCTGACCACGGCCGAGGCCGAGCGCATGGTGCACGAGGTGGCTGGCCTGATAGATGGCCGGGCGCCGCTGCTGGCCGGCGTCGGCCGCAGCATCGGCGATGCCGTGGCGCTGGCCCGCGCCTCACGCAAGGCCGGGGCGGCAGCGCTGATGGTGCACCAGCCGCCTGACCCCTTCGTGGCTCCCCGCGGCGTGGTGGCCTACGTGCAGCGCATCGCGGAGGAGGGGCAGGGCTTGCCGGTCGTGCTCTATCTCCGCAACGACGCCATCGGCCTTGAGGCAATCGAGCAGTTGTGCCGCATTCCCGGCGTCGCCGGCGTGAAGTGGGCGTCACCGACGCCGCTGCGACTGGCCGAGGCGATCCGCCGCGCCGATCCCCGGATCATCTGGGTGGGCGGCTTGGCCGAGACCTGGGCGCCGCCGCTCTGCGCCGTGGGCGCGCGCGGCTTCACCTCTGGCCTCATCAACGTGTGGCCCGAGCACTCGGTGGCGATCCATGCGGCGCTTGCTGCGGGCGACTATCCCCGGGCGGGATTGCTGATCGCGACCATGAGCAGCTTCGAGGAGCTGCGGGCCGAGGAGGGCAACGGAACCAACGTGACCGTGGTCAAGTCGGCGCTGGCGATGATGGGCCAGGACTGCGGCCACGTCCGTCCGCCTGGCGCCTGGCCGTTATCGGAGCGGCAGGGCAAGAGCCTGCGCCGCGCCTTGCAAGACTGGGGCCTACTCGCTGGCCCGCGCGCGGCTACGGCATAGGCGCTTGACGATAACAAAGGACATAGCATGACCCTGACAGGTCGATCGCTGATCGGCGCCGGTGACGCGGTCGGCCAGCCCGGCGCTTTCAGGGCTGTGAGCCCTGCGAGCAACGTGCCGCTTGATCCCACATACGGCGAGGCCGGTCCCGCCGAGGTGGACCGTGCCTGCGCCCTGGCTGCAGCGGCGTTCGATAGCTACCGCGAAACCAGCCTGGAGATCCGCGCCAACTTCTTGGAAGCCATCGCCGCCGGCATCCTGGCCATCGGCAACGCCCTAATCGAGCGAGCGATGGCCGAGACCGCGTTGCCGCGCGCGCGCATCGAAGGGGAGCGGGGCCGCACCGTGGGCCAGTTCCGCATGTTCGCGGCCGTCGTCAGGGAGGGCGGCTGGATCGGTGCCCGGATCGACCCGGCGCAGCCCGGCCGCATGCCCCTGCCGCGCGCCGACCTGCGTCAACGCCACATCGCGCTCGGCCCTGTCGCGGTGTTCGGCGCCAGCAACTTCCCGCTCGCCTTCTCCGTCGCTGGCGGAGACACCGCGTCTGCCCTCGCCGCAGGCTGCCCCGTGGTCGTCAAGGCGCATCCGGCGCACCCCGGCACCTCCGAACTGGTGGGCCGCGCCGTGCAGGAAGCGGTCACCACGTGCGCGCTGCCGGAAGGGGTGTTCTCGCTCCTGTTCGGCAGCGGCAACGCATTAGGTTCGGCGCTGGTCGCGGACCCGCGCATCAAGGCGGTCGGCTTCACGGGGTCGCGCCGCGGTGGCCTCGCGCTGCTGCGGATTGCGCAAAACAGGGCAGAGCCGATCCCAGTCTATGCCGAGATGAGCAGCATAAACCCCGTGTTCGTCCTGCCGGGCGCCCTGGCGTCCCAGGGAGCTGCCATTGGCAAGGGCTTCGCCGGGTCGCTGACGATGGGAGCCGGGCAGTTCTGCACCAACCCCGGGCTGGTGTTCGCAGTGGACGGGCCGGGGCTGGACGCCTTCCTCGCATCCGCCACGGAGGCCCTTGCGGTAAGTCCGGCCGCCACGATGCTCACGCCTGGCATGCACGCCGCCTACGAGGACGGCGTGGCCCGGCTCGCGGCCAATCCGCGGCTGAGCGAGGTTGCCCGTGGCGCTGCGGCCCCGGCCGGCTCCTTCGCTGGCCAGGCTGTCCTGTTCAGCACCAACGCGGACGGGTTCCGGTCGGACCCTGCGGTGCAGGAGGAGGTGTTCGGCGCGGCGTCCGTGCTGGTCCGCTGCCGTGACGTGGCCGCGATGCGCGACTTGCTGGAAGGCATGGAAGGACAGCTCACCGCGACGCTGCACCTGGATGACCCCGCGGACATCGAGGCCGCGCGCAGCCTGCTGCCGGCATTGGAGCGCAGGGTTGGGCGCGTCCTGGTGAACGGCTGGCCAACCGGCGTCGAAGTCGGGCACGCCATGGTGCACGGCGGGCCGTATCCGTCCACCAGCGACAGCCACACGACCTCCGTGGGAAGCCTGGCGATCGAGCGTTTCCTGCGTCCGGTCTGCTACCAGGACTTGCCGGCCGCCCTGCTGCCGGCCGCGCTGCGCGACGGCAACCCGCTCGGTGTTCCCGTGCTCAGGGACGGCAAGCCGGCCGTACCGAGTGCGCTGGCTAGCGCCGCCGCATGACAACCGGGCGCCCCCGGTTCCGGGGCAGGCACGCTGTTTACCGGACGCTGCGGTGCTGACGCCGGGCGGCTGAGCAGGCTTGACAGGCTGAACAAGCGAGGCGGCCACAAAGGCCGCCCGAGGGAGGGACGGCAACCATGACGAACACCGGCGGGACGCCCACGTCCATGTCGAGCGACGGCGGCGCGAAGGTCGCGCTTTCCGGCGCTGGGGGCCAGCTTGGCCAGTTCCTGCGCCCGGCCCTGCTCGGGCAGGGTATCAACCTGCGGTCGGCTGGCGGCTCCCGCCCGCTGGCGCCGTTCCATCCCGGCGAGGACATCACCCACGGCGACCTGCGCGACCCGGCGAACGTGGACCGCCTGCTCGCCGGGGTGGACGTCCTGATCCACATGGCCGGCACCAGCGTCGAGCGGCCGTTGCCGGAGGTGATCGAGAATAACCTGGTCGGCCTTTACGAGGTGTACGAGGGCGCACGGCGCCACGGCGTCCGCCGGGTCGTGTTCGCCAGCTCTAACCACGCGATCGGCATGCACCCCGTCGAGCAGCATCTCGGGCTTGACTGCGACTTCCGTCCGGACGGCTTCTACGGCCTGAGCAAGATGTGGGGCGAGGGCTTGGCCCGGCTATACTGGGACAAGCACGGGATCGAGTCCGTCTGCGCCCGCATCGGCAGCGCGATCCCGCGCCCGACCGAGCCGCGCCATCTCAGCACCTGGTTCGGCCTGGACGACCTGCTGGACTTCACCCTGCGCTGCATCAGGATGCCAAGGGTCGGCTTCCTCGTCGCCTGGGGCGTGTCGGCCAACACGCGCAGCTACTGGTCGCCCACAAGCTGCGAGGCGATTGGCTACCATCCCCGGCAGAACGCCGAGGACTTCGCGGCCGAGGTCATGGCCGGGCCGAACCCGCTGGACGAGGTCGGCCGGGCCTTCCAAGGCGGCAGCTTCGCCAGCCTCGCCTTCACCAAGCCGGAACACCGGCAACCGGCACCAAACGACCCGGCACCAGACGACAAGGAGGACGCGGCATGAAGGCAATACGCGGACTGCGCTGGTACATACTGGTGCTGGTCGCCATGGGCACCCTGGTCAACTACGTTGACCGCAACACTCTTGGCGTCCTGGCGCCGCAACTGAAGACCGAGCTGGGCTTCACGACCGAGCAGTACTCGTTCATCGTCGCCGCGTTCCAGATCTCCTACAGCCTGATGCAGCCGGTGGCCGGGCTGTTCACGGACTGGATCGGCGTCCGTTTCGGCTACTTCATCTTCGCCCTGCTGTGGGGCACAGCCTGCGTCCTGCACGCCTTCGCTGGAAGCTGGCAGGGCATGGCGCTGTTCCGCGGAATATTGGGCGTGGCCGAAGCTGCGGCGATCCCCGCCGCGGTCAAGACGTCCACGATGTGGTTCCCGCCCAAGGAGCGTTCTGTCGCTATGGGCTGGTTCAACACCGGCAGCTCGATCGGCGCCATGGTCACGCCGCCGCTCGTGGTGTGGCTGAGCCTCACCTGGAACTGGCAGGTCGCCTTCGTCGTGACCGGCACGCTGGCGATCGGGGTCGCGTTGCTCTGGGTTGTGCTCTACCGCAACCCCGAGAAGCATCCACGCCTAGGGGAGGACGAGCGCGCCTACATCCTGGCCGGGCAGTCCACCGGGCCGCTGCCGCGGCCGTCCATCATGGCCGTGCTGGGCAAGCGCAAGTTCTGGGGCATTGCTGCGGCCCGGTTCCTGACGGAGCCGGCCTGGCAGACCTTCTCGTTCTGGATCCCGCTCTACATGGTCAGCACGCGGGGCATGGACATCAAGCAGTTCGCGTTGTTCGCGTGGTTGCCCTTCCTGGGCGCGGACCTGGGGTGCGTCGTCGGCGGCTACCTCAGCCCATTCTTCGCCAAGCGCGGCATGACGCTGGTCAACTCCCGCATCGCCGGCATCGGTGTCGGGGCGCTGTGCATGATCGGCCCAGGCCTGATCGGCTTGGTTAGCGGCCCGATTACGGCAATCCTGCTGTTCTCGCTGGGCGGCTTCGCCCATCAGATGCTGTCCAGCCTGCTGTATGCCCTGGTGGCGGACACGTTCGAGCGGCAGGACGTCGCGACGGCGACAGGCTTCGGCGGCATGGCGGGCTACTTCGGCGGCACGATCTTCTCGCTGGTGATCGGACAGCTTGCCTCCACCATCGGCTTCGAGCCGCTGTTCGCCTGCCTGAGCGTGTTCGACATAACAGCCTTCGTCATCGTTTGGCTTGTGCTGGGCGAGCGGAGGCAACAGGCCGGCGTCGTACCAAGCCCGACCGGTGCGGATTAGGGACGCTCGCCTCGCATCACGTTCCTCAACGGCCCAGCAACCTTCACCTCCGCATCGAGAGGCGCCACCAATGCCAGACACCCCCGTCACCAACCCCCAGCTTGAGCCTGGCCCAATCCCGGCCGAGCCGCTGACCCGGCGCAAGG
>CAXTDP010000129.1:0-10515 GCA_964242295.1 uncultured Acetobacteraceae bacterium
TCCGCCCCGGCGACCACCAGCGACGGCGGCACGCCCCCGGCCTGGCTCAGCTCCAACGCCTGGGTGCGGGCGATCGTGGCGTAGGGGCGCAGGCCGAAGGGGGCGGCGTAGGAGAGCGACAGGGTCCCGCTCCAGCCGTGGTCCACGGCCTGGTAGGTGCGGCCGGGGGCGGCGCCGAACACCAGCGTCACGTGAACCTCGGTGACGTCGTCCCCCAGCCGGATCCCCGGGACGCGGCGACCGGGTAGGTAGGTGCCCACCTCGCCGAACATGCCGGCGTGCAGATCGGCAACGCCGGGCACTCCACGCACTGCCGCCGCGACGACGTCGGCCATCTCAGTCACGCGTCACTGCACTCGGATGGTGGCGGGCTCGTCGACGCCGCCGTCTTCCTCGTCCTCGAGATGGACGTCGTGAACGGTGACGTTCACTTCGGTGACCTGCATGCCGACGAAGGCCGTCAGGATGCCGACGCTGACCGACAGCAGCACCGGTATCGGGATGACCCAGCTTTCATACAGCGCCACCAGGAACAGGTAGGCGAACAGGATCGCCAGCCCGAGTATCTTGCCGGTCTGCCCCGCGGCCGTCTTCTCCTGGTAAGCCGTTCCCGTCCACTCGTAGCTGTAGGCTGCCGGCAGCGTGCGGTCGCTGATCCCCTCCATCGCCGCCAGCGCCTCGCCGGACGAAACGCCGGGCTTCGGCGTGCCCTGCACGGTGATCGAGCGGTAGTTGTTGTAGCGGCTGATGGTCTGCGGCCCCAGCACGATCCGCGCGTCGGCGATGGAGCGCAACGGCACCATCGTGCCCTGCCGGTTGCGGACGTAGATGCGCCAGATCGCCGGGATGTCGGTCCGGTCCACCGCGTCGCCCTGGATGTTCACCTGCCAGGTGCGTCCAAACAGGTTGAAGTCGTTGACGTAGATGCCGCCCAGCGTCGCCTGCAACGCCGTGAACACGTCGCTGATGGACAACCCGAGCGCCTGCGCCTTCTCCCGGTCAATGTCGAGGTAGATGGACGGCGTCGTGGCGCTGAAGGTGCTGAACACGCGGGCCAGCTTCGGATCGGCGTTGGCGCTGGCCAGCAGGCCATTCAGCACGCTGCCCATCTCGGCCGGCTCACGTCCTTCCAGGTTCTGCAACTGGTATTCGAAGCCGCCGCCAGTGCTCAGCCCGATGATCGGCGGCAGGTTGAACGGGAAGGCGATGGCCGAGCGTATGCCGCCCAACCCCTGCGCCATGCGCCCGATCAGCGCCTGCACCTTGTCCGACGCCGCCTTGCGGTCGGCGAACGGCTTCATCCGCATCACCATGAAGGCCGCGTTCGACTGGTTGCCGCTGTCCAGCAGGGAGAAGCCGACGATGGCCAGCACGTTCTGAATCTGCGGAATGCCCTTGGCGATGGCCTCGACGCGGGTGACCACCTCCCGCGTACGGGTGACGCTGGCGCCATCCGGCAACTGGATCGCGACGAAGAACGCGCCCTGGTCCTCCTCCGGCAAGAAGCCGGTCGGCGTGCGCAGCGTCAGGCCGTAGATGCCGCCGAAGCACACCACGACCAGCAGCACCGCCAGCACGCCCACGCGCAGCAGCCGGCCGACGACGTTCGCATAGCCGTCCCGCACGTTGTCAATGCGCCG
The DNA here is from genome assembly GCA_964242295.1 of uncultured Acetobacteraceae bacterium. Classification (GTDB taxonomy): domain Bacteria; phylum Pseudomonadota; class Alphaproteobacteria; order Acetobacterales; family Acetobacteraceae; genus DASWOJ01. The sequence goes on from CAXTDP010000129.1 coordinate 1,641, forward strand.
GCCGATCCATCCCATGATCCCGCGCCGCGGCCCGCCATGCCGCAGGAACACCCCACACAGCGCCGGCGAGAGCGTCAGCGCGTTGGTCGCCGAGATCAGCATAGCGACGCTGATCGTCACCGCGAACTGCCGGAACAGGGTGCCAGAGATGCCGGGGATGAAGCCGATCGGCACGAACACCGACAGCAGCACCAGGGTGATGGCGATGATCGGCGCCGTGATCTGCTCCATCGCCTTCTTCGTCGCCTGGCGCGACGTCAGCTCCGGCTCCTCCTCCATCACGCGCTCGACGTTCTCGACCACCACGATGGCGTCGTCCACGACGATGCCGATGGCGAGCACGAGCGCCAGCAGGGACACGGTGTTGGCCGAGTAGCCCAGCACCAGCAGCACGGCGAAGGTGCCGATCAGGCTGACTGGGACCGCGATGATCGGGATCAGCGTCGCGCGCAGGTTGCCGAGGAAGATGAACACCACGATCGCGACCAGCACGAACGCCTCGATCAGCGTGCTCTTCACCTCCTCGATGGTGTCGGAGACGAAGGTGCTGCTGTTGTAGAAGACGTTGCTGCGCAACCCCTCCGGAAAGCGCTTGCCCAGGTCGTCCAGCGCCGTCTGTATCCGTGCAGAGGTTTGCACCGCATTGGCGCCAGGGGCGAGGTAGATGCCCAACGTGACCGCCGGGTCGCCGTTCAACCGGCTTTCGCTGTCCTCCGTCGCGGCGCCAAGGGTCACCCGCGCCACATCGCGCACCCGCAGCACCGAGCCGTCGGCGTTGGCGCGGACGATGATGTTGCCGAACTCCTCCGGCTGAGTCAGGCGGCCCTTGGTCTGCAGATTGATCTGGAACTGGGTGTCGTCGCTGGTCGGGCGCGCACCGACCCGGCCGACCGGCGCCTGCACGTTCTGCTGCTGGATGGCTGTGATGATGTCGCTGGGCGCCAATCCCAGTTGGATCAGCCGGTTGGTGTCGAACCAGATGCGCATGGAATAATCGAGCGCGCCGAACAGCGACGCCGACCCCACGCCGGACACGCGGCTCAACCGGTCCAGGACGTTGATCGTGACGTAGTTGGAGATGAACAGCGGGTTCTGCTTCGCGCCCTCGCTGCTGAACGCTAGGAACTCCAGGATCGCGGAGGACCGCTTCTGCACGGTCACGCCCTGGCGCTGCACCTCGGCCGGCAGGCGGCTGAGGGCGGCCTGCACCCGGTTGTTGACGTTGACGGTGTTGATGTCGGGGTTGGTGCCCAGCTCGAACGACACCGTCAGGCCATAGCTGCCGTCGTTGGCCGAGTTGGACTTCATGTAGATCATGCGGTCGGCGCCGTTGACCTGCGCTTCCAGCGGTTGCGCGACCGTCGCCTCCACCACGGACGCGGAGGCGCCGGGGTAGCGGGTCGTGACCTGGACCTGCGGCGGCACGATGTCCGGGAACTGGCTGACGGGGATTACCAGCAGCGCCAGCAGCCCGGCGATGCTGGTGATGATCGCGATGACGATGGCCAGGCGCGGCCGGTCAACGAAGACGCCGGAGATCATGGGGTTACGTCCTCGGTCCCTGCGGCGCCATCGTCGGCCCGGCGCCGGCCGGGGCGGGGTTCACGACGGCGCCCGGCCGAACCCGCTGCACGCCGTCCACCACCACCGTCTCCCCCTCCTTCAGCCCGGCTGAGATCACCGCCTGCTCCGGCGTGCTTTGGCCCAACTGGATGCGCCGCTGCTCCACCTTGTTGCCGTCGCCCACCACCCAAACGTAGCTGCCCTGCTGGTCCGACAGCACCCCGGCCCGCGGGATCGCCAACTGCTCCACCGGCTGCACGCCTTGCAGGACGACGGTGACGAACTCGCCGTCGGACAGCTCGCGGTCGCCGGGCTGCCCGGCCTGGGAACCCTGGCGGACCGGATTCGGCATCCGCCCGCGGAAGATCAGGGTGTCGGTGTTGGCGGCGACGGTCGGGTCCACGTAGTCCAGCGTGCCGGCCTGGTCATACTGCTTGCCATTGGGCAACCGCAACCGGATTTTCACCGCGCTGAACCCGCCCTTGTCGGCGTAACGGTCCCGCAGGTCATCGGCCGCCCGGACCGATACTGGGAACAGCACATACATCGGGTCCTGGCTGGTGATGGTGGCCAGCGTGCCCGTGCTGAGGCTGACGACGTTGCCCTCGGTCACCAGGGTGCGGCTGATCTTGCCGTCTATCGGCGCCTTGATCTCGGTGTAGTCCAGGTTGGTCTGCGCCAGGCGGAGCTGCGCCTGTGCGCCGGCCAGCGCCGCCGCCTGGCTGCGCTGGGCCGACACCGCATCATCCACGTTGCTTTGCTGGCCGGCTGGGCCGCTCAGCAGCGACTGGGCGCGGTTCAGCTTGATAGCGTTGTTCTGCAGCACGGCGTTGGCCTGGGCGACCTGGGCCGCCTGGGCGGCCACCTGTGCCTCGAACGGCGCCCGCTCCAGCCGATACAGCAAATCTCCGGCGCGGACCTCGCCGCCCTCCTGGAAGCGGCGCTCCTGTACGAAGGCGGTCACGCGCGCCAGCAAGTCCACACGGTTGATGGACTGAATGCGCCCGACGAACTCGCTGGTCTCCACCACCGGGACGCGTTTCGCCTGCGCCACGCCGACAGCGGGCGGGCCTCCCGGCCCAGGCTGCGCCAAGGCAGGAGCAGTTGCGGCGTGGGCGGACAGGGCGGCGATGGCGAGAGCCAAGGCGGGCAGGGATCGGTGCAGCATGGTTGTCACCAACGTAGTTCTATCGGGCGGTCATACGTCAATTAGACTTAACGCAGTGCAGCACAACCGCGCGAGGGTTGCACGCCTTGTCGTCTCGCCTCACCCTGGACCTCAATAAGGAGGACGGGCGATGGCGGAAAGGGTGATCGTCTGCGAGGTCGGGCCACGCGACGGATTGCAGATGTCGCGCTCGCGCATGGCGACCGCAGCCAAGGTGCGCTGGATCGAGGCAATTGCGGCCGCGGGCGTGCCTGAAATCGAGGTCGGCAGCTTCGTGCCGCCGCGGCTGATCCCGCAGATGGCCGATACGGCGGAGGTCGTGCAGGCCGTGCGCTCCCTGCCTTGCCTGATCGTGGCCCTGGCTCCCAACCTGCGCGGCGCCCAGGCCGCGGTGGCAGCCGGGGCCCGGCGGGTCAGCATCCCCGTCAGCGTCAGCGAGGGCCACAGCCGCGCCAACACCAACCGCGGCACGATGGACCAGGTGGCGGAAGTCCGCCGTATCGTCGAGTGGGCGCGCACGGCATCGCCGGGGCTGCAAATCGAGGCGGCGTGCAGCACGGCGTTCGGCTGCTCGATTGACGGCGCCGTGCCGGAGGCCGCAGTGGTCCGTGTGGCCGAGGCACTCGCGGTAACCGGGGTGGACAGCCTGGCCTTGGCCGACACGGTGGGCTATGCGCACCCGGCGCAGATCAAGTCTGTGGTGCGCGCCGTCCGCGCCGCGGTGGGCGCCAAGATGGACGGGCTGCACCTGCACGACACGATGGGCCTGGGCCTGGCCAACGCCCTGGCGGGTCTGGAAGAGGGGGTGCGGAACTTTGACGCATCGCTCGCCGGGCTGGGCGGCTGTCCATTTGCGCCGGGCGCGAGCGGCAACATCGTCACGGAAGACCTTGTTTTCATGCTGGAAAGCATGGGGTTCCAGACCGGCATCAACCTGGACCGGCTGGTCGCGGCGCGTGCCCTGCTGCACGAGGGGCTGCCGGACGAGCCGATGCACGGCGCGCTCGCCCGCGCCGGCCTGCCGCGCACATTTGTCCCCGCTGGCCGGGCCGCCGCCTGATGCAGACGCCCTTAGCCGGCCTGCGTGTGGTCGAGTTCACCCACATGGTCATGGGTCCCGCCTGCGGCCTGGTGCTGGCCGACCTGGGCGCCGACGTCGTCAAGGTCGAGCCGGCGGCGGATGGCGGGAAGCCGGCGGGCGACAATACTAGGCGGCTGCGCAATGCCGGCGCTGGCTTCTTCGCCATGCTGAACCGCAACAAGCGCAGCCTCACGGTGAACTTGAAGTCGGCGAATGGATTGGCCTTGGTCAAGCGGTTGCTAGACGACGCTGACGTGCTGGTCGAGAACTTCCGTCCCGGCGCGCTGGACAAGCTGGGCCTGTCCTACGAAGCCCTGCGCGAAGTGAACCCCCGGCTGATCTACGCGAGCTGCAAGGGGTTCCTGCCCGGCCCCTATGCCCACCGCACCGCGCTGGACGAGGTGGTGCAGATGATGGGTGGGCTGGCCTACATGACGGGTCTGCCGGGCAAGCCGATGCGGGCGGGGTCGTCGGTGAACGACTTAATGGGCGGCACCTTCGCGGCGTTAGGCGTGCTGGCGGCGGTGGAGGAGCGGCACCGGACCGGGCGCGGCAAGCACGTGCAGGCCGGGCTGTTCGAGAACACCGCCTTCCTGGTGGCGCAGCACATGGCGCAGGCCCGCATCATGGGCCAGGCCCCGCCGCCGATGGGCATCCGCCAGCCGGCCTGGGCGGTGTATGACATCTTCGACACCGCCGATGGCGCCCAGGTGTTCGTCGGCGTGGTCACCGACACCCAGTGGCAGGTGATGTGCGGCGCCTTCGGCATGCCGGAACTGGCCTGCGACGCCAGGCTGGTGACGCAAACGGATCGGGTGGCGGCGCGCGAGTGGACCCTGCCGCGCATCGCCGCCGCCTTCGCCGTCTATGACAAGACGGCGCTGATGGCTCGGTGCGAAGCCCTCGGGCTGCCCTATGCCCCGATCGCCGAGCCGGTGGACCTGTTCCATGACCCGCATCTGCTGGGGTCCGGCGGGCTGGTGCCCGTGACCCTGCCGGACGGACAGGTGCTGCCGCTGCCTGGGTTGCCGCTGTCACTGGACGGGGAACGGCTGCCGCTGCGCCGCGACCTGCCGGCAGCCGGGCAGCATAATGCCGAGATCGCCGCGGAACTGGGGTGGACGGCGGGCCGGCCCTCCCCGTAATCTGTGGTAACAGTCCGTGAACCGGCCCCGGGATCACGCATTGGGTCACGCGACGGCAAGGGGCGACGATGGCTAAGGACGACGTTTTAACCGCCATCCGGGAGCGCGCCTACCAGTTGTGGGAGCAAGCTGGACGGCCCGAGGGAGGCGACCTGGAATTTTGGGAGCGGGCGCGTGCGCAGGTTGAAGCTGAGCAGGCGGTGCAGCGCCCGAAAACCGGAGCCGTTGCGGCCTCATAGTCTGCTTATCCCTTCAAGCGTCGGGGTGGCCGCCGGCATCTGATGCCTGCCGCGCTACGCCGGTCCGTATGAGACCGCACAGGACTGTCGCATGTGCGCTTAGCCAAGTTCGATGTCAGGCTTGGCAACGTCGTGCCACGCGTCATCCTGACCTAAGCAAACCTCTGAAGGTTTGCGCACAGATAGAAAATCAAGCTGGCTTGCCTATCCGGATATGCCTATGCGCCATCTTTATGGCGTGTTGCGCAAGGCTGCTTAATTGAGCATTTGGGCGTCGCACCGGTTGGCGGTGGCGAACCGAGCGCATTGAGATGGTTCGGCCTGGGTATCTGCGAATAGGCTGTACGAGGGGATCGGCGCTGCTCAAACGCCCTTGCCGGCCGACGTTGCGGGGACCGCTTTAATAGGACCATAGTCTAGCTCGACATCCTGACTACGGCAGTCAGGGCCGTAATCAGGACAAGTGGCGGATACCGGGGGGTAGGATGTCTCCCGGCTTCACTGATTCGGGTAAGCGATGGAAACCGGCTAATAAGCGCCTGGAACTGACGACGGGTAATAAACCCGCGGCAACACGGCATTGCCGGGATTGGCAGACACGCCCCTGGTGAATGTACCGGCCCCGCGACCCAGCAGCACCCCGCCCGCAACGGGCGCGGCACCATATCCACCGTAGCTGCCCGGGACGAGCACTGTGCTGTTGATATTGCCGTTGGGTCCAATGTTCGGGGTCACGACGTTGCCGCCGTTGAAGCCACCGCCGTTGAAGACTCCTCCGGCAAAACCGCTCCCAAGGAAACCGTTCCCAACAAAACCACTTCCAGGGAAACCGTTTCTCGCGAAGCCGTTCCCGACGAAACCGTTGCCAACAAGGCCATTCCCGCGGAAGCCGTTGCCAACGAAACCGTTGCCCACGTAACCGTTCCCAGGAGAACCGGCCCTGAAAGATCCCCCTCCAGGGAACCCGCTTAGAGGCAAACCGCCCCCCGGAAAGCCCCCGGTGGGAAACCCGCCCGTAGGAAAGCCGCTTCTGGAAAAACTGCCGGCGGCATTCCCGCCTCCCTGAGGACTACCCCCACGAGGACCATTGCCACCGTGGAAGCTTACCCCACCATGACCGCCGCCACCACCTCGGGCTTGGACCGGACTTGGAGTCGAGGCAAGCAAACCGGCAACCGCAACCGCAGCAAGAAACCGCACGTGCGGACGTATCGACACCACATCAACTCCTAAACTGAACTCGCACTCCTGCGGCCGCTGGAACGTGACTGGGGCCGCCGGGTTTCCCTTGACTGTGGCCACCCGGCCGCACAGGCGAACTGATCCAGCGCAGGCGCTGCCTTTTTGTGGGGTCGTCTTCAGTGCAGCTTGATGCCAGGCTCCGGGCTTTTTGCGGCATAGCGTGCCAGGACCCGCCAGGCCACCGCCGTCCCGCCATGCAGCGCAGTCTGGTGCATCTTGTAGAGCGACCGATACACCATGCGGGCAAAATATCCCTCGATGAACATGCTCCGCCCGGCCAGGAAGCCCATCAGGCTGCCCACCGTGCTGTATCGCCCCAGCGACACCAGGGAGCCGAAATCGCGATACACGAACGGCTGCGGCGGCAGCCCGCCCAGCCGGCGCCGTAGGGTGGACGCCATGTGCGACGCCTGCTGGTGCGCGGCCTGCGCCCGCGGCGGCACCGTGCCGCCGTTCGTGCCCAACGGACACGCCGCGCAGTCGCCGATGGCGAACACGTCGGGATCGTCCGTCTGCAGCGCCGGGTTGACCACAAGCTGGTTGATCCGGTTGTTGGTCAGCCCACCTAGGCCGCGCAGAACCTCCGGCGCCTTCACCCCGGCCGCCCAGACCACCAGTTCCGCCGGGATTAGCTCCCCATCCGACAGCACGACGCCATCCGCCCGAACCTCGCCCACCCGCGCCCCGGCGCGTACCACCACGCCGATCTTGCCAAGCAAACCCTCGGTCGCGGCACTGATGCGTTCGGGCAGGGCAGGGAGGATGCGCGGCGCGGCCTCGATCAGCACGATGCGTATGTCGCGGGCCGGGTTGATCCGGTCCAACCCGTAGGCGACGACCGCGCGCACGGTGCGGTGCAGTTCCGCCGCGAGCTCGGTCCCCGTGGCCCCCGCGCCGATGATGGCGACGTGCAGCTGGCCCGGACGCACCGGGCCGTCCTGGGTGTTGGCGCGCAGGCAGGCATTGACCAGCCGCTTGTTGAAGCGGCTGGCCTGGTCCGGCGTTTCCAGCGGCACCGCGAACTCGGCAGCGCCTGGGGTGCCGAAATCGTTGGTGATGCTGCCGATGGCGATCACCAGGGTGTCATAGTCCAGCGTCGTCGCCGGAGTGATCTCCCGACCCTCGTCGTCATGTGTCGCAGCCAGGCTGATCCGCTTGGCGCCCCGGTCCAGCCCGGTCAGCTCGCCATAGCGGTAGGTGAAGTGATGCCAGTGCGCCTGCGCCAGGAAGTTCAGCTCATGCTGGGCACGGTCCAGGCTGCCGGCGGCGACCGAGTGCAGCAACGGCTTCCACAGATGCGTGCGGGACCGCTCCACCAGGGTGATTCGCGCCTTGCCGCGCTTGCCGAGGGTGTTGCCGAGCTTGGTGACCAGCTCCAGCCCAGCTGCGCCGCCGCCGACGACTACAATGTGGTGCATATCAGGCTCCTGCGTCTGCTCCCTCTCCCTCCGGGAGAGGGTCGGGGTGAGGGAGGCATCCAGAACCAAGCTCATAAGGTGGCAGCCCTCCGCAGCCTGTCAACAACCAGGGTTGGTCCGGCTTGGCTTCCCATGCCTCCGTCGTCAAGCCGGCTCACGGCGTCACCTCGGAGAGTGACGGCGAAGGCATCCCCGCCATCTCCCGCCACTCCGCTTCCGTAACCGTACGCACCCCCAGCTCCCCTGCCTTCTTCGCCTTCGACCCGGCGTCGGCGCCCAGTACCAGCAGGTCCGTCCGTTTCGACACGCTGTCCGTCACCCGGGCGCCCATCGCCTCGGCCCGCGCCTTGGCCTCGGTCCGGCTCATGGTTTCCAGCGTGCCGGTGAACACCAGGTTCTTGCCGGCCAGCGCGCCGTCCGCAGTGGCGGGCCGGACTGCGTCCTCGATGGTCAGCTCCGCCGCCAGCTCGTCCAGCGCCGCCACGTTGCGCGGCTCGGTGAAGAAGGCGGCAAGCTCCTCCGCCAAGGCCGGCCCAACACCGATGATGCTGCCGAGCGCCAGGCGTTCGTCGCTGCCCACGACGGTTGCCGCCAGCATGCGGGCGCGCCAGTCGGCGAAGCTGCTGTAATGCCGGGCCAGCAGCCGCGCATTGGTTTCGCCGACCCGGCGTATGCCCAGGCTGAAGATCAGCCGGTCCAGCCCGATGGTCCGTCGCGACTCGATGGACCGCAGCAGGTTGTCAACCGACTTCGTCTTCCAGCCCTCTCGCTGCAGCAGCGCCTCACGGTGCTCCCGCAGGTGGAAGATGCCGGCCGGGGCGTGCAGCCAGCCCAGCTCGTAGAATTCCTGGATCGTCTTCTCGCCCAGCCCCTCGATGTCGAAGGCGAGGCGGCTGACGAAGTGGATCAGCCGCTCCACCGCCTGCGCCGGGCAGGACAGGCCGCCGGTGCAGCGCCGCACCACCTCTCCGGGCGGGCGGGCGGCCAGGCTGCCGCAGGCCGGGCAGGTCTCGGGCGGC
>CAXTDP010000130.1:0-10486 GCA_964242295.1 uncultured Acetobacteraceae bacterium
CAGCCTCACCGAAGCCGCGTGCTACCCAGCCTGAAAAGGCCAAAGTCGAGCTTAGGCCTCTTGTCAAACCATGTCCTCCTCGTACTCAGAAGCTAGATACAGATGAAAAGGCTTACCAAAACCTTGAGAATCTTCATTGCCGCTGAAATCAGCCGCCTCCGGGTGGTTTTTCAGGCCCACTCCCTGGCGTGACTCAAGATTTGCGAGCGAGTGCGATAGCCGCGCAGCTTACTCCAGGTCGATATGCTCTTTGCGCCGTATGAATGGGGAATGGACGGGCGCACCTGGCACGATGCGCCCGTCAGCCCCCCACTCGGCCTTGCGGTTGAAGGGGATCGCTGCCCGCTCGCTCGCGCCACCTCGCAAAGTTCGGCGGAAATCGCGCACGACATCCTGCAATCTTGCTTCGACTGCCGCCGGATCGGAATATCGCAATCCCGCCTCGACGCCATAGGCGACGAAGTGTTGCAGCACCGTGTAACCGGCATAGGCAAGATTGAAGTTTACCGGCCAGAGCATGAGGTCGATGTCGCCGCTGCGACCGTCGTGCATGTAGGTTTCGCGACTCGTGCCCACCGTCACCGACAGCATTGCGCGCTTACCCGCGAAGCGCCCGTTCTCGAACCGTTTCGTACCGGTGTAGGCCGCGCCATACGCCCAGACCCGGTCAAACCAGCCTTTCAGGATAGCAGGGGGAAGATGCCACCACATTGGATATTGCAGGATCAGGAGATCAGCGCGGTCCATGCGCTCCAGCTCTTCCACGACATATATCGGCAGCGTGCCGGTCTCAGAGGCATGGCGCTGCTCCAACTGAACGTCGAAGCGGTTTGGATCGACCCGGTCGGAAAAGAAGTCGCCCCGTTCACAAGGATCGAAGCCCATTGCATAAAGGTCGGAGATGGTGGTGGTATAGCCATCGCGACTCAACGCCTCCGCGCCCATATGGACGAGGTGCGCATTGAGTGAGTTCGGTTCTGGATGGGCGAGGACAAAATGGGCGTGCATGGGCCCTAGATATCAGCCCCAAGCGTCGATGACGAGTCCAAAACATGCGGATCGGCGAAAATGAAGGAACTTCGCAAAAACCAGGACTTCTACAAGCGCTCTTTGAGCCAGCACGGTCGGTGAGTTGGATCTTGCTTATGAACAAGCGCCCAACTGGGACTCCGCTGACATTGAGCCTAGCGCATAGATCGGAAGGTGAAAACACCGCAAAGGTGAGGTCCAGGTCAGCGCCGACCGACACCTCACCTGTCCAGCAGTTTCCGCAATAGAGGCATTATGTGTCATCCACTTTTGCAAGCGTCCCAGTTCGGCACCTTTCACATACCACGCTGAGCGATGCAGTTGCGACCGCCCCCAAGTCGTCAGGTGAATGCAAATCGGGCTACCCATCAACTAGGACGGCACATCCCCTACGGAGATTTCCTCACCGCTTGGAAAAGTTTGAAAACGCCAGCTGCCGCCCGAACGGAAGGAAGCAGCGGTACCGAACGTGTCCTCCATGAACTGCATGAAGCTCACCTTGCCTTCCGTCACTTCCGACCTGATTGCGAACGGCGTGGTGATGATCTTGCCCGTCGCCCTCGACCGATAAGTGAAGTGGCCGAAAAGGGCGACATTGCCGCCAGACGCGAAGACGTGCTCGGCGTCGAACATCATCGTGTCCCAGGCTTGGCGCACAAGGGTGAAGGCCCGCACAATCGCCTCCGCACCTTGTCCCGGCCCCGACCACGGCATGACGGCGTGCAACTCCGGGTTGTCGTCGTTGAGGGACATATAGCGTACATCCGGGGTCGTCAGTCCGCGCACGTGGGGGAGGTTCGTCGGATCCGCCAGGATTGCACGAACGACTTCGATCGGGTCGGTCATTGTCTATGGCTTCCTGCAGGGGGATTCGGAGGGAACAGGTGCGGTCTCAGGCCGATGGTGTAGGGACGAGGTGTATTCGACCCGTTCAGACCGAGAACCCGCCATCGATGTCGATGGTGGTTCCGGTGATATACGAGGACTCCGCACTGGCCAGGAACGTCGCAAGGGCCGCGACCTCCTCGACGCAGCCGTAGCGCTTCAGCGCTGTCATGGCCGTCATCGTCTTCACGACTTCGCGCTCGTCGTTCGGGTTCATCTCTGTCTCGATAGGTCCGGGCTGGATCACGTTTGCCAGGATGCCGCGTGGGCCGAGGTCCCTCGCCCAGCCGCGGGCAAGCCCTGCCGCCGCCGCCTTGGACGCCCCGTAGATCGCGGTGCCGGCGAAGGGCATCTGATGCGCGTTCACGCTGCCGATGATGATGATCCGGCCGCCATCGCGCATGTGCGGCACCGCCGCCGAGGTCATTGCGACGACGTTGATGGCGAAGTGGCGCTGGTAGGCGTCGGCGTATTCTGCGGGACTCGCGTCCGCCAAGGCAACAAACTCGGACATACCCGCGCTATGGACGATGATGTCCAGCGCGCCGAGCACGCCGATGGCTTGTTCCAACGCGTGCGCAGCCGCCTTGAGGTCGGAGGCGTCGGCTTGGATGGCGATGCCCTTCTGTCCCGCCTGTTCGATGGCCGCCACCGTGCGGCCGGCTGCCTCGGCATTGCCGACGTAGGTCAAGGCGACGTCTGCGCCTTCATCGGCGAAACGCTTCGCGATAGCCGCGCCGATGCCGCGCGAACCACCAGTCACAATCGCTGTTTTGCCCCTAAGTTTCATGTCACCTACCCAGTCGTCCCGCCGATTTTCAATCAAGCGGGTTACGGCAGCAATGGATGTAATCCTGGAAATACCTTTCCATGATTGGAAGGCTGAGGCTCCTCCGGTTTCTGCCCAGCCTTCCAAATGCTGAATGGTGTTTTCCGCTCAGGGCGGGTGCCAGGCGATGGCGCGCCAGCTTAGCGTCCGCTCACAAGGTGCACGGGGTGGACTGATGCAGGCTGGTGGATCGCGTATGGGCGCTTGGGTGCGGGCATGACGGGCCGACCGCACGCGAGGCATTGGATCGGGGGCGAATGGATTGACGCCGCCAAGCCCGCCGAAAGCATGGACCCGGCGACGGGCGAGCCGATCGGGACCTACACCGAGGCAGGCGAGGCGGAGGCGGCCAAGGCTGTCGCCGCGGCGCTGGACGCCTTCCGGAATACCGTCTGGCGCGATGACCGGCGTCTTCGGGCCAAGGTGCTGAACGAAATGGCGGATCGCTTTGAGGCCCGCACCAACGACCTTGTGGCGATGCTGTCGCTGGAAAATGGCAAGATCGAGAGCGAGGCGCGGTTTGAAGTCAGCATGGTTCCGTCGAAGCTCCGCTTCTACGCCGCGACGGCTCTGACCGAATTCGGCCGTGCCGTGGAGGTGGCGGCCGGACGGTATTCAACCACGCTGCGGCAGCCGATGGGGGTGGCCGGGATCATCGCGCCCTGGAACTCCCCCGTGGTGCTGTTCATTCGCTCTCTTGCCCCCGCCTTGGCGGCCGGTTGTACGGTGGTCGGCAAGCTGCCCGGCTTCACCGCGCAGACCAATGCGCTGATGTGCGAGATCTTCGCCGAGGCCGCATCAATGCCGCGCGGTGTCGTCAACGTCTTCAACGAGGTAGGTGGGGCCGCGGCACGGGCGGTCGTCGCATCGCCCGACGTGCCCGTCATCAGCCTGACCGGAAGCTCAAGGACCGGGCAGGCGATCATGGCGGCGGGGGCGCCGAACATGAAGCGGTTCGGTGGCGAGTTGGGTGGCAAGACACCGATCCTGCTGTTCGACGACGCCGACCTCGACAAGGCGCTGCCGGTGGTGGCAAAGGCGCTGACCACGTTCGCCGGGCAGTTCTGCATGACCGGCAGCCGCCTGCTGGTTCAGCGCGGGATCTTCGACATCGTGCGCGAGCGGCTCGGACAGCGCCTGGCAGCAGTGAAGGCCGGACCCGCCGCCGACCCCGCCAGCGAGATGGGCCCAATGATCAACATGGCGAACGTGCGGCGGGTGGACGGCCTGGTAGAGGCGGCCATCGCCGCGGGTGCCAAGGTGGTGGTCCGGGGCGGGCCTTTCACCGAGGGCGCGCTGGCCCGAGGCGCATTCTATCGTCCCACCTTGCTCGAAATCGACAATCATCGCCTTGCGATAGCGCAGGAAGAGGTGTTCGGCCCGGTTCTGGTCATGCAGGCGTTCGAGACCGAGCAGGATGCGGTCACCTTGGCCAACGACTCGGAATACGGCCTGGCCGCATCCGTCTGGTCCACGAACGTGGACCGGCCCCTACGCATTGCCCGGCAGATCGACGCGGGAACGGTGTGGATCAACACGTGGGCCGTCGTGCACGACGAGACCGAGGAGGGCGGCTTCAAGCAGAGCGGCCTGGGCCGCCTGAACGGGATGGCCGCATTGGACGACTTCGTGGAATACCGGACCATCATCCACGACGTCGCCGTTTAGGCCGTGCCTGCCTTGTTACCCGTGGCGGGGACGCCGGATCAGTTCCACGAAGGAGAGCGGTATGGCGACGATGAAGGCAGCCGTGGTGCACGAGCCCGGCGGACCGGAGGTGCTGCATCTGGAGACGCGGCCTGTGCCGCAGCCGGCCCCGGGGCAAGTCCTCATCCGCGTGAAGGCGTTCGGCCTGAACCGCTCGGAGATGTTCACCCGGCAAGGGCTGTCGCCCAATGTGAAGCTGCCCCGCATCCTGGGAATTGAGGCCGTCGGCCTCGTTGAGGACGCCCCAGGTGGCGAGTTCGCCCACGGCGACACGGTGGCGACGGTCATGGGGGGCATGGGCCGCGACTTCGACGGCGGTTATGCCGAGTATACCTGCGTCCCGGCGCACCAGGTCCGCGCGGTCCAGACGTCGCTGCCATGGGAAACCTTCGGCGCCGTGCCGGAGATGCTGCAGACCGCCTCGGGTTCGCTGTTCCGCGCCCTTCGGCTGCAACCCGGTGAGAAGCTGCTCATCCGTGGCGGCACCACCTCGGTCGGTATGGCGGCGGCCGCCATCGCCAAACGGCACGGCGCAAGCGTCGGGTCCACGAGCCGCAACCCGGACAGCTCCGGCCTGTTGCGGGCGACGGGCGCCGATGAGACGTTCGTGGATGACGGCAACGTCGCGGCGCAGGTGATGCGGCGCTGGCCGGGTGGCGCCGACAAGGTGCTGGAGCTGGTCGGCACTGCAACCCTGTACGACTCGCTCCGCTGCGTGAAGGAGCCCGGGCTCGTGTGCATGACCGGGATCGTCGGCAACAAGTGGTCGATGGATGATTTCAGCCCCATGGCGGCCATTCCGACCGGCGTCGGACTGACGACATACGACGGCGGCGTCGCTGATTTCATGCGTATGGACCTGCAAGCGCTGCTGGACCAGATCGTGGACGGCACGCTGCGCGTACAGGTGGGCAAGATTTACCAGTTCGACGAGATCGTCGAGGCGCACCGGATGATGGACAGCAACAAGGCCGGCGGCAAGATCGCCGTCTTGACCTGAGCGGCCTACCAGGCGCCTGGGCCTGCTTGCGTCAGCCAGGCTTCCTCACCCCCAGCATTACCAGGAAGTTCCTGAACGCCGCCCCGGCCTTTCCATCATCTGGTGCCGCTACCTGCTGTTCCGCGGCCGAACTGCTGCGCATGGCGGCGACCACGCTTTCCGCGAGCGCTTCAAGGCTCGCGAGCAGCTCAGGGTGAGTGCTGAGCCCGGCCGCGAGATCATCCCGCTCCAGCCGGTAAACGCGCAGTAGGGTCAGGGCCTTGGCAGTGGCCGTGAAGGGCTGCCCGGTGACCAGCCCGGCCGCCCCCAACGTCTCCCCGGGACCGAGTCGGCTGACGATCCTGGTTCCGTCGGCGGTCGGGAGGACCGCACCCACCGTGCCGGAGGCGATGATGAGCATCGCGTCCGGCACCTCGCCCTCCCGCAGAAGTATTTGGTCCGCATCAACCGTCGCAAGCTTGAAGTAAGGGACGAGCGTTGCCCGTTCCGCATCGTCGAACGCGCTGAACACTTCGGACCGCGCGAGCAGCCCCGCCACGTCAGCAGCTTCGACAGGCTTGGGCCTGGCCTTGCCGGGAACGGCCAGGGCGATGCCGTCGTGGCGAAGGTGGCGGTGCATTTGGGTGAAGAGGTCGCTCCGCGCTCTCGGCAGTTGGGCACTGACCTCGACCGAGAAGACGATCTTGAACCCGAGCGCATCGCCTTCAAGCCCGGTGCACAGGACAAACGGTGCAGGCTCGTCCAGCACCGTCGCGCAGTTGCGCACGGCGGCCATCAGGGTGGCGGCGCAGCGACCCGGGTCGGCGCGCGGGTCCAGCTTGATCTCGACGCTGCTGCCGCGCCGCGGGGTCGGCGCGCTGCGGTTGATCAGACGGGCCTTGGCAATCACGCTGTTGGGGATGACGGCGAGGTTGTTGTCGATGGTGGCGATGCGGGTGGATCGCCAGTTGACGTCAATCACCTGGCCCTCGATCCCGCCCTCGATCCAGACCTGGTCACCCGCGGCGTAGGGCTTCTCAAGCCCGACCGCGACGCCCGAGAACAGGTCGGACAACGTGCTCTGCAGCGCCAGGCCGAGCACGATGGCGATCACGCCCGAGGTCGCGAGCAAGCCGCCGAGCGGCACGGCGAAGGCGAAGGTGACGATGGACAGCAAGGTCGCGACATAGACCGCACCCGCCAGCAGGTCGGACAGGATCCGGGTCTCACGCGGACGGTTCTTCAGCACCACAAACAGCCGCACGGCGCCGACCGCCACACGCCCGGCCAGGACCCACCATCCGGCCTCGACCGCCTGCTGCCACAACTGCCGGTCCGGGTCGGCAACGTCCCACTGCGGCGAGAACGGCGACCCTGTGCCACGCTCGATCAGAACCGTGAGGCCGATGAAGGCGCCGATGCGGGTCGCCATGCGCAGCCAAACGGGCCAGTCCGGGCGCAGACGCGGGATCGTCAAGGCGGCTGCCAGGAGCAGGCTGGACAGCAGCAGGTTGAGAAGGGTGGGGCCCGTCATTGGCCGACCCGGGTGATCCGCCGAACTACCATGACAGCTTCAGTTCCGTTCCAAGGTACGAGGCATCGTAACCGTTGGCTTTCCGTAGGGCGCTTCCGACCTGGAAGCGAACTGCCTCGACGGCGCCGGTCAGTTTGGGGTTGAAGCTGTAATCGCCGCATGGCTGGGGAGTATGGCCCGGTCCACCCGTCCGCCTGACCGGCGGTCGGGGCACGGATCCAGGTCTGCCCTGCCACCGTGCCGACCCTGGCCTGGGTTAGGGCCGATAACGGCTCCGACCAGCCTTGAGCAGCTTACTGGACGCCCGGCGATTGAAAGCGCGATGACCCAGGCGCAACGCCAGCGACCGCCTGGCTCGCCATTCCTCCTCAGTGTCCAGTGCTGGCGCCGCTCCGGCCGGATTGGCCGCGGCCAGTTCGGATAAGCCATAGTTCACCCGTACTGCCTCATAGGGTGCGCCGATCCGATGCAGCGCGACGTGCGGCGGCGGCGAGCATGCGCCGGTCAGATAGAACGGTTTGAGTGTCAAGCGGACACCCTTTCGTGCAATGGGGCGGTTCAGAGCGACTCGAAGCCGCCCGCGACGGCGGCGAATCCGCCCGAGACGGAAAGTACGGTGATCGATCCATGCAGCTGGATTGGGTCAATGCTCGGGCCGTGACTGACGAGGCCGCCCTCGATGACGATCTCCCGGGCGGAGCCGCCGGGCTTGATGCTCAGCGGTGTCGCGGGCAGTTGCACCACCACGCCCTTGACCAGCGAATCCCCCGTGCCACCGAAGGTCTCGATGCCCCGCCGCACGGCGATACGGCCGACCGGCTGACTGATCTGCAAGCCCACGGCGCCGTCGGCCCGGGTCACAATGCGCTCGAACTCCGCGTCGTGCACCGTTCCCGCATAGACGTTGAATCCCCTGGCACCCGCCCCGAAGGTTTCGATGGGCGCCAGGGCGCGCAACGTGCCGATGGTGCCGAAGTTGACGAAGCCGATCGCGCTGGGTCCGAACGAGGTGACCTTGGCATCGGCGGTCCAGCGATCCACCACCCCCCAATTGTCGAGCACCATGTCGTTGGGGCCGTAGGTGGTGACCGGGGCGAGGTTATGACCCTCGTCAACAAAGGCTCCGTCCACGGTGAAGACGCCACCCGCGATACGGTTGGCGGTGCCCGGCGCGATGCCTCCGTCGCTATGGACGGCGCCGGTCTCGAGCAGGCGGACCAGCAACCTGCCGCCGGATGGCCCGGCACCCGCGACGAACACGCCACCGCCCCGCACCGGCGCCCCCGCGCGACCAGCCGAAAGCCCCCGCAGGTTCGCCGTGATCGTCACGGCCGGGTCGGATTGCCGGTTCCAGACGGTCAGTGCGCCGGGCACGACCTCAACCCCGTAGCCGCCCGGGCGCTCGGGAAAGCTCCGCGCATCCGCTGCCGCCACGTCGACCCCGTCCATCTCCACGTGCCCGCCGCGGATAGCGCCCTCGGCCAGCAGGCGCACGCACCCGGTGACCTCCAAGCCGCGCAGCAGCATGCGACCGAGGTGAGGCGACGACGCATCGTTGAACACGACACGACGATCCGGCCCCGTCTGCAGCCGGAGGCCCGCGAGCTCGTTGTCACGGGTGAGGCAGATGCCGTCCTGCCCCGTTCCAAACCCGATCGTGACGTCGGGCCGTATCCCCTTCAGCGCCTGCCCCGGTTGAAGCCGCACGCTGGCGACCGCTTCGAGGTCTCCCGCCACGACGATGTCCTGATTGGAAGGGTCCGCGACCGCCGACGTCAACTCCGCTGCGGTTGAAACGATGATCGGCTGTTGTCGCATGGCCATGTCAGGAGGCCTCTCACGCGTGCGGCGGGTTCGTGGTGGAGAAGCTGTAACGCGCGATCCTCCATTTGCTGTCGGGCGCCTTGTGGAGAATGAACAGTTCTTGGTTGGCTTCGGCGTTTTGCTTCCCGCTGGCGAGGACCGTGTTCGTTCCTGCGGAATTGGTGCGGACGAATGCCCACTTCGGCGACATCAGCCGGAACTCGGCAATGTGGAACGCGACGCGAAGGCGGAACGACCTGAAATCGGCGTCATAGGCCTTGCGGATCGCGTCCGTGCCGATGGCCGACGGCCCGTAAGGCTGCATGAAGACGCCGTCGGGCTCGTAGAGCGGGAGCACTGCGTTGGTGTCGGCGGCGTTGAGCGCGGCCTGGTAGGCGTTCAACGTTGCCTCGACCCCGGGACGACCCGCGGCGTCGTCCTGTGCCAGGGCGGGATGGAGGCTGGCGCCGGCTAGGATCAACATTGTGGCCGCCAGGATTGGGCATGGACGCAGGGTAGGCATGCAGTACTGTCCTCGGTTGCTTCGAATAAACTGAGGCTAGGCGGGCACGGAACACGGCACTACTCGGGGAAATTGGAATGAGAATTCAGGATTTGGAACGATGAAGCTGGACATGAACGCCCTGCTGGCCTTCGCTAAGGTGGTGGATGCCGGGAGCTTCTCGAAAGCCTCGCGTCAACTGGATATGCCGCTATCAACGCTAAGCCGCCGGGTCGCCGATCTGGAGGATGCGCTGGGCCTACGTCTGCTGGAGCGGTCCACCCGGCGCATCAGCGTCACCGAGGTCGGGTCGGAGGTCCTGGAACAGGCCAGGGTCATCCTGGGCGCTAGCGAAGCGTTGGAGACCATCGTCTCAGACAAGCAGGGGGCCGTCTCGGGACTGGTGCGCCTTTCCGCGCCGCCCAGCGTTTCGGATACCCTGATCACGCCGCTCGTTTGCGCTTTCCAGCAGTCCTACCCGAACGTGCATGTCCAGGTGTTCATCACGGATCGCATGGTTGACCTGATCTCGGAAAGCATGGACTTGGTGTTCCGGCTGGGGAACCTGAAGGATTCCTCGCTTGTCGCTGTCAGTCTGCTGTCCTACAGGCACATGCTCGTCGCCAGCCCAGATTACCTGGACCGTGTGGCGATGCCGCAATCACCGGATGAACTGCTGCAGCATCGGCTGTTCGCCTTCTCGCATGGCACGGCATCCGTACGCTGGACCCTTGTTCGGGCGGACGGGACCGAGACCAAGACTATGTCGTTCGTGCCCGCCATTGCCATGAACGACTACGCGGGTCTAACGACGGCCCTGCTCGCAGGTGGCGGCATTGGCGATCTGCCGCCCGTGGTGCAGCCCGAACTGTTGCGCCAGAAGCAATTGGTCGAGGTGATGCCGGAGTGGCGCTTCCGCACCTTCAACCTCTCGCTGGTGCATTTAGGCAACCGCCATATCGCCCGGCCAGTCCGGTTGTTCAAGGAACTTGCAGTCCGTGTAATCCCTCAATTGTTCCCCTCCTTGCCGAACTGACCCGATTACCGGGCTCGCTTCGAGCAGGCTGGCTCGAAAACCGCACCGTCGCCCAGCCTATTCACTGACCGCTTCGAGATCCTCAACCCGCGCCTGCAGCTCGTGGGCGAGGAAGTCAACGAACTGTCGGGCCAAGCGCGAGGACTGGCGTTTGGGTGGCGTGAGCACGCTGATGCTGGACA
>CAXTDP010000131.1:0-10480 GCA_964242295.1 uncultured Acetobacteraceae bacterium
ATCGGCGCGGGCGCCGGCGCGGTGGTTGGCACCGGCGTCGGCGCGTCGGGCTCGGGCAACGCGCAATACGGCATCCAGGGCCAGTACGACAATGCCTACGTCGCCTGCCAGTCGTCCAAGGGCAACCAGGTGCCGCGGCCGGCGGTTTACGCCCAGCCCGTGATCGTGCAGCCCGCCCCCTATGTCGTGCAGCCCGCGCCGTATGTGGTCCAGCCCCGGCCCTACTACGCTTACTGATGCCGGCCCGCTAAGGCCGGCATCTACCGCCAGCTCGACAGGAAGAACCGGGGCAGCTCGTCCGCGGACGGCCTGAAGTTCAGGCCCTTCGCAGCGGCATAGGTCGTGACGTAGGTGAACAACGGCATGATGTAGGCCTGCTCCGTCAGCCGCCTGATCGCGGTCGCGTAAGCATCGCGCCGCACGTCCGGGTCCGTGCTGCTGCCGCCCCGCAGCAGCAGCTCCCGCACCTCGGGGTCCCTGGCGTAGTCCTGCTCCCCAAACGTCAGGAACACAGGCAGCGACGCCGAGGCGTCGTTGATCGAGTAGCTGCCCCAGCTTCCCAGGTCGAGCGGGTTGTGCCCGGCCATGCTGCGCGCCAGCGCCACGCCGGCCTGCAGGTTCTGCACCGTGGCGCGTATCCCGACCGCGGCCAGGTAGCCGCGTATCGCCCCTTGCCAGGGAGGCAGCAGGTAGCCGACCAGCTCGGTATCGAAGCCGTTGGGGTATCCGGCCTCCGCCAGCAGGGTGCGCGCCTTTGCCGGGTCATAGTCATACTTGGCCGCAACGGCCTGGTCGCAGCCGAACTGGGTCGGGAAGCACGGCGCGTCCAGCACGCGGGAGCCGCCGGGCATGAACCCCCGCGCCATCGCCGTCCGGTCCACCGCGCGCATGATGGCCTGGCGCACCTTCTGCTGCTGCAGTGGACTGGGGCCGGTGCGTCCGGCGGCGTCCATCAGCATGTAGCTGAACCGCATACTTTCCTGCCGTAGGGTTTGCAGCCCCGGCGTGCGGGACAGGGCGTCCAACTGCTCCGGCCCGAACTGCCAGATCCAGTCGGCGCGCCCGTCCACCAGCGCCGCCAGCTCGGCGGCGGTGTCCGACACCTCGGTGATCTGCAGCCGCCGTATCGCCGGCTTGCCCTTGGGGCCGTCGAAGTAGGCGTCGTTGCGCTCCAAGGTGATCGCGCTGGTGCCGTCCACCTCCGTGATCCGGTAGGGGCCGGTGCCGACCGGGGCGGTCGAGAAGCCGGTGCCGACCCGCTCCCGGTAGGCGTGCGGCAGGATCGGCAGCACCATCGCCATGTATTCCAGCGCGGCCGGGAACACCTGCTTCAGCTTGATCCGCACGTGCAGGTCGTCCACCCGCTCCGCCCCGGCGAGGAAGCTGTAGTTGCTGGGCACCGCCACGGCCTCCGACAGCACGGCCTGCACGGTATAGACGACGTCGTCGGCCGTGAACCGGCTGCCATCATGGAAGGTGACGCCCGCCCGCAGCTCGAACTCCAGGGTCAGCGGATCGAGGTAGCGCCAGTTGGTGGCAAGCAGCGGCTTGAGCTGCAGGGTCTCGGGATCGCGGTAGATCAGGGTGTCCCAGGCATGGTGCGCCAGCACCAGCCCGGTGCGCAGGGTGTTGCGATAGGGGTCCACATCGGGAACCGCATCGCGCCAGGCGATCCGCAACGTATCCTCAGACTTCTGCGCATACGCGGGAAAAGCGGCAAGAACCAAAAGGAGGAGGGCCACCCTTCCTCTCCCTCTCCCTCCGGGAGAGGGCCGGGGTGAGGGAGGCCGCAAGAACCTGCCCCACCCTTGATGGACCAGGGTCCGCAGAAGGGTAGGTCCGCACTGGTTGCCTCCCTCACTCCAACCCTCTCCCGGAGGGAGAGGGAGAAGCGAGCGCCAAGCTAGACGCTTCCAGAACAGGCCGAGCATCGGTTCTCGCCGCCTCCCTTACCCCACCCCCAAAGGAAGAGGCGCCCAGCCTCACCCCATCGTCGCGTTGAACGCCCCGCCATCCAGCAGCAGGTTCTGCCCGACGATGAACCCGCTCTGCGCCGCGCACAGGAACACGCACGCGTCCCCGAACTCCGCCGGATCACCCACCCGGTTCGCCGGGGACTGCTTGGCCCGCACCGCGATCTCCTCCTCCACCGAGCGCCCCGACTTCGCCGCCAACGCCTCCGTCGTGGTGCGCAGCCGATCCGTCAAGAACGGCCCCGGCAGCAGGTTGTTGATCGTCACGTTATGCTGCGCCACCTGCCGCGCCAGCCCGGCCACGAACCCCGTCAGCCCCGCCCGAGCCCCATTGCTCATGCCCAGCGTCGGGATCGGCGACTTCACGCTGGCGCTGGTGATGTTCACGATCCTGCCGAACCGGCGCGCGGCCATCCCGTCCACCACGGCGCGGATCAGCGCGATCGGCGTCAGCATGTTGGCATCCAGCGCCTTGATCCAGTCGCCGCGCTCCCAGTTCCTGAAATCCCCAGGCGGCGGCCCGCCGGCGTTGTTGATCAGGATATCCGGCGCCGGACACGCGGCCAGCGCGGCGGCGCGGCCCTCCTCCGTGGTAATGTCGCCCGCCACCGCCGTGACCTCCACGCCGGTCGCGGCCTGTATCTCCGCCGCCGCCTGGTGCAGCGGACCCGGCGTGCGCGCGGTGATGGTGACGGCGACGCCCTCTCGCGCCAGCGCCATCGCGCAGGCCCGGCCCAGGCCCTTGCTGGCCGCGCAAACCAGGGCAGTGCGCCCCCGCAAACCCATATCCATGTCTTATCCTTCGATCACAAGCGGTTGCAGTGCGCGGCGCCACTCGTCCGGCAACGGCGCCGGACGCCGGGTGGCGCTGTCCACGCACACATGGACGATGAAGCCCTCAGCGGAGGCCCTGTCCTCGTCGCCACGGAACATCCCCACCTCATACCGGATCGAGCTGCCGCCCAGCCGGGCCACCCGCACCCCGGCCTGAACCTGGTCGGGGAAGCCCAGCTCGGAATGGAAGCGGCAACCACCCTCGGCGACCATCACGATGCGCGGCGATTCCTTCCAGCTCAGCACCCCGGCGCGCAGCAGGAGGGTGGTGACGGCCGTATCTATATACCCGTAGTAAACGGCGTTGTTCACATGGCCGAACACGTCGTTGTCTCCCCAGCGGGTGGTAACAGGGACGAAGCTGCGATAGTCGGCGCGGGCGCCAGGCGGGAGTCTGCTCATACCGGCGCGATCATGGACAGCCCGGCGCCTGCGCGCTAGATGCCCGCGCCCCTTTCGAGGACCTTTGCTTGCGCCTCTCCCAACTGCCGTTCCCGCTCATGCCCCCCCTGCCCATCACCAGCCTGGTCATCCTCGGCCTGCTGCTGCCCGGCGCCGCCCAGGCCCACGCCATCCTGATTGACAGCCAGCCCGCCGCACGCGGCACCGCCGCTCCAGGGACCGAGCATTTCGTCCTACGGTTCAACAGCCGCGTGGACCATGGCCGCTCGCGCCTGGCGCTGAGGACCGGCGGTGGCGAGCAGGTGCTGCGCGTGGCCCCCGCCGGTGCCGACGACGTGCTGGAAACCCAGGCGGACCTGGCGCCCGGCGACTACGTGCTGCGCTGGCAGGTGCTGGCGGTGGACGGGCACATCACCCGCGGAGACGTGCCGTTCCAAGTGAAGGCCCCCTAGCTTGAGCCTGCTCGTTGACCTGTTCGGCTACCTGTCCATCGTCCTGCACGGCGTCACCATCGTGGCGCAAAGCATGGCTTTGGGCGGAGTGCTGTTCCTGCTGTTCCTGGCCCGCCCGTTCCAGGCATCGCTCCCGGACGGCGCCGGCCTGTCGCGGCGCACGGCGGTCATCGCCGGCTGGAGTGCCCTTGCCCTGGTCGCCTGCGAGGCCCTGACCGTCGCCATGCAGTCGGCCGTGCTGATGGACACCCTCGGCCTGCCGCTGCAGGGAGTGATCGGCGCAAACTTCGCCGTGGCCGGCCTGGTGAAGATGGCGGCGGCGCTGGCGCTGGCGGCCTGCATGTTCACCCGCCGCCCCGTGCCGGCCGCCCCGCTGCTGGGCCTGGTCGCGGTGACGGTCGTCGCGGCGACGCTCACCACGCACTCCGTCGCGCGCCTGCAGGACGAGGGCGTGCTGTTCGCCGCCAGCGCCCTGCACATCCTGGGTGCCGCAATCTGGATCGGCGGCATCCCATGCTTCCTGATGGCGCTGGGCCGGCTGCACGACGGCGCCGCATTCCGCCGGGTCGGCGCCCGGTTCAGCCGGATGAGCATGGTCGGCGTCGGCTTCATCCTCATGTCCGCCACCGTCTTCAGCCTGCTGTATGTCGGCGCTTGGAGCGGAGTTTACGGCACCGCCTACGGCGTCATGGTCACCGCCAAGGCTGCGATGTTCGGCGCGCTGCTGCTGCTGGGCCTCGGCAACTTCCTGGTCGTCGAGCGCCTGCGCCGCGACCCCGGCGCCTCCGTCCTGCGCATGCGCCGCTTCGCCGAGGTGGAGATCGGCATCGGCTGCAGCATCTTCTTCGCCGCGGCGTCGCTGACCTCGGTGCCCCCTGCCGTGGACCTCAGGCAGGACCGCGTCGTCTGGGCCGAGATCGCCGAGCGCAACATCCCGGAGCTGCCCAGCCTGGCCTCCCCGGACCATGACAAGCTCGCCCTGCCGGCGCTGCAAGCGCAACTGGACGCCGAGGCCGCGCAGAAGCAGGCCGCCGCGCCAGAGGCCTTCGTGCCCGGCTCGGGCGAGTTGCCGGTACGCAACGCCGCCGATGTCGCCTGGAGCGAATACAACCACCACTGGTCCGGCCTGTTCGTAACGCTGATCGGCCTGCTCGGGCTGCTGCACCGCGCCGGGGTGCGCTGGGCAAGGCACTGGCCCCTCGCGCTGCTCGGCCTCGCGGTGTTCCTGTTCCTGCGCAGCGACCCCGAGGTCTGGCCGCTCGGCGAGATCGGCGTCTGGGAAAGCCTTCGCGACGTGGAGGTATTGCAGCACCGCGTGTTCGTGCTGCTGATCATCGCCTTCGCGCTGTTCGAGTGGGGCGTACGTACTGGGCACCTGCGCGACCCACGGGCGGCGCTGGTGTTCCCGCTGCTGACGGCCCTGGGCGGTGCGCTGCTGCTGACCCACAGCCACGCCATCGCCAACGTCAAGGACCAACTGCTGATCGAGCTGTCCCACACGCCGCTGGCCCTCGCCGGCATCGCCGCGGGCTGGTCACGCTGGCTGGAACTGCGGGCCGACGGCCCGGTGCGTCGCTGGGCCGGCTGGGTCTGGCCGGTCTGCTTCGTGCTGGTGGGCGCGATCCTGCTGAACTACCGCGAAGCCTGACCTACCACCCCGGCGCCCTGCACCGCGGCGTGCTGCGCCGTGCGATCCGCCGTGCTGCTCCGCCTATCCAGGAAACCGGGTCCGGCCAGCAGCAGCCACATCACCCCGGCAAAACCCAAAGCCGCCGCGACGCGCCCGCAGCCCCAAGCCACGGCCCGCATCCTCGCGATGATGTGTTCTGTATGCTCCACCTGGCGCAGGTGAACCACGTCTTCCCGGGACCATTGCATCGTGCGTGCGTACATAATAAGAACATCTCCGGGCCAAGCCGAAGCGCCCTCCATGGGCGACTCCCAATGTTCTTATTTTGTTCTGAATGATCGGGCAGAGTCAAGCGTTGAGGCTGACCCCATCCGGCAGCAGCGCACTGATCTGGGCAGCCAAGACTGCACTTTGGATCGGCTTCTGCACTAGGATCACCCGGCCGCCGGCCATGTTCGCCACAGCCGCCTCCAGCTCCGGCCCGGAATGCCCGGTCAGCAGAATGGCCGCCAGGCCCGGGCGCAGCAGCCGTGCCTGGCGTATCAAAGTCATGCCGTCCGTGCCCGGCATGGACAGGTCGCTGATAAGTAGGTCCGGAGTGCCATCGGCGATGCGCGCCAGCGCCGACGCCGCATCGGCATAGCCGGATACCCGGCAGCCGTGCGACACCAGGGTATCCGCCAACACGTCCCGCACCTCTACGTCGTCGTCCACCAGCACGACCATGGGCCGGGCGTCGGGCCGCACCGGCACCGCCGCGGCCATGATTGCCGGAAGCCAGATTTGCACGGTCGTTCCCTGGCCGGGGATGCTCTGGATGGCGAGCAAGCCGCCCGACTGCTCCGCAAACCCGCGCGCCACGGACAGGCCCAGCCCGGTGCCGCGGCCGCGCGGCTTCGTCGTGAAGAACGGCTCGGCCGCATGGGCCAGGGTGTCGCCGTCCATGCCCGGCCCGCTGTCCGCCACCTCCAGCCTGACATAAGGGCCAGGCGGCAGTCCCGGGGCATCGTCGTCCCGGGCAGCATGCAGGTTGACCCGGTTGGGGCCGGCCCTTGGCAGCCCGGTCTCGTCCAGCATGGCGTCGCGTGCGTTGGTGGCCAGGTTGACCAGCACCGTCTCCAGCCCGCCCTTGTCGGCCATCATCGGCGGCAGGCCCTCCTCGGCGCTGGCCTGGACCGTGATGCCCGACCCCAGGGTGCGGGCCAGCATCTCGCGCATGTCGTCCAGCAGCGGCGAAGCATCCACCGGTCCCGGCTGCAACGCGCCACGCCGGGCGAAACTCAGCAGCCGGCGGGTGACGGACGCGCCGCGGTCCGCCGCGTCCACCACCAGCCCGGCCAGGCGGCGCACCGACTCCGGGTTGTCAGGACGCCGCTGAATCAACCTCGCGCCGCCGGCAATGGCTTGCAGGACGTTGTTGAAGTCGTGTGCGACCCCGCCAGCCAATTGGCCCAGCGCCTCCATGCGCTGCGACTGGCGCAGGCTTTCCTCCACGCGGGCGCGCTGTGCCACCGCGTCGGCCACCCGTTGCTCCAGCGTGGCGTTCATCGCGTGCAGCGCCGCCTCCGCGGCACGGCGATGGCTGATGTCCTGGACGGCGGCGATGATGTGCTGCGGATGGCCTTGCGCATCATGCGTTACGCTCATGTGGCTGATCACCCAAACGTCGCTTTCGTCCGGGCGCAGCAGGCGCTTCTCGATCACGAACGGCTCCCCGGTCGCCAGCATCCGGGCATGACCGGCCCGGTGGCGGTCACGGTCCTCCGGATGGGTCAGATCATGGATGCGCAGGCTTCGGAGCGTGTCCATCTCCCGCCCGAGCAGAGCGCAATACCGGTTGTTCGCCAGCAGGAAAGTTCCCGACAGGTTGGTCTGGCAAATCCCGACCGGCGCCTGGTTCAGCAGGGTATGGAACCGCTCCTCGGCGTCATGCAGCGCATAGGCCGACTGGTTCAGCGCCTGGCGCAGCCTCCCGCCGCGCCGCAGGGCCATCCAGCCCACCGGCAGCAGCAGCGGCAACAGCCGCAGCAGCCTATAAGCCTGGCCGCGGCTGCCGGCATCGGATTGATTGCCCGGCAACCGCTGGCGCAGGCCGGAGTCAGGCGCAAAGTGGAACGTCATGACGATGCAACGCGCAAATAACGGTTCGGCTTCCCGCGCTGCTTGTCAACTTTTACTAAACTCGGGTTTTACTAAACTCGTGACTGTCTTTCGTCATCCCGCAACCTGCGCTCCCTATGCAGCATCCCGGCGCCGGCGGGAGCTGGGCACCGGCTCCGGCGTGCCATCCTCCGGCAACTGCAACGCAGCCAGCAGCGCCTGCCGCAGCGAGGCCAGCTTGCGCTCGTTCTCCACCTTCAGGCCGAACACGTCCTTGACATAGAACACGTCCACCGCCCGCACGCCGTAGGTGGTGACGTGGGCGGAGGCGATCTGCAACCCCTGCTCGCTGATCGCAGCGGTCACGTCATGCAGCAGCCCCGGGCGGTCGCGCCCGTTGACCTCCAGCACGGTGTGGGTGTGGCTGGCACGGTTGTCCACCACGACGCGCGGCGGCACATGGATCGCCCGCATCCGGCTGCCGAGCACGCTGCGCGACGCCCGGCTGATTTCCCCCGCCAGCCCCAGCCGCCCGGACAATGCCTGGTCAATCAGCACGTGCAGCCGGGCCAGCCGGTGCGGCGCCTCGAACGCCCCGCCGGCAGTGTCCTGTATCCAGAACGTATCCAGCGCGCTGCCGTTGGTCAGCGTATGGATGCGCGCGTCCACGATGCTGGCGCCCGCCACCGCCAGCGCCCCGGCGATGCGGCTGAACAGCCCGGCGTGATCGGCGGTATATACCGTAACCTCCGTCACCGCCCGCGACGGCAGCGGCTGGGTGTCCACGGTCAACGGCGCATGCCGGGCCTCGGCGTCCCGGATCAGCCGGGCATGCCGAACGTGGGTCTCCGGGTCGAAGCTGAGCCAATAGCCCGGATACCCCAGCCCGAGGAAGAAATCGCGGTCGGCCTCCGCCCAGTCCGCCAGGTGTTCGGCCACCACCTCCTTGGCGCGGGCCACCCGCACGTCCCGCTCCGTGCTGGCCAGGCCCCCCGCCAGCACGTCGGCCACGCGGGAATACAGCTCCCGCAGCAGCGTTGCCTTCCAGCCGTTCCAAACCTTGGCGCTGACCGCCCGCATGTCGGCCACCGTCAGCAGCAGCAGCAGCTTCAACCGCTCGGGCGACTGGATGGTGTCAGCCAGGTCCATGATCGTCTTCGGATCGTCTATGTCCCGCTTGAACGCGGTCTGGCTGAGCAGCAGATGGTGCAGCACCAGCCAGCTCACGGTTTCCGTCTCCTCGGTGGACAGGCCGATGATCGGGCCGATGGTGGCCGCAAGCTCGGCGCCCAACTCCGAATGGTCGCCGCCCCGGCCCTTGGCGATGTCGTGCAGCAGGGTCGCGGCATACAGCGCCCGCCGGGATTGCAGGTCCTCGACCAGGCCGGACGCGACAGGCGCGACCTCGCCCAGCTCCCCCCGCTCAAGCGCGTTCAGCACGCGTATCGCCTCGATGGTGTGCTCGTCCACCGTGAACACATGGTAGGTGTCAAACTGCATCTGCCCCACGATGCGCGCCCAGTCCGGGATGTAGCGGCCCATGAACCCCGTCTCGCTCAGCAGGCCGATCCAGCGGGCACCGTCCGCCCGGCCGTGCTCGCCGTCCCGTCCGCTGAGCAGGTCGAGGAACATCTCCCCCGCCGCCGCCTCGCCGCGCAGCAGGACGCCGCCGCGCTCGTGCCGGATCAGGGCGCGTATCGCCAAGGGATGCAGCTCCAGCCCGCGCTCGCGTGCGACCTGCAGGATGCGCAGCATCGCCAGCGGGAACCGCCCGAAGTCATTGCCCGGCATGCAGAGCAGCTTGCCGTCCGCCAGCATGAACCCTTCGTCGAGCAGCGCCGGGTCCCCGGCGTCCCCGCCAAGGGCAGGAGGGCCAAGCGCGGCACGCACGATGGCCGGCTCCAGCACGGCGGTGATGCGGGTGATCTCCCGCGCCGTCAGGAAGTAGTGGCGCATGAAGCGCTCGACCCCATCCTGGCGGCCATGCCGGGTGTAGCCCATCCGGGCGCCGACCACCGGCTGCAGGTCGAAGGTCAGCCTGTCCTCCGCACGCCCGGCGACGTAGTGCAGGTGGAAGCGCACGGTCCACAGGAAATCCCACGACCGGCGGGCGTGCTTCGCCTCGCCATCGGTCAGGATGCCGCCGCCGGGCGACTCCGGACCGACCAGCTCCCCCATCACCTGCGTCCCGAACACGTAGCGGCTCATCCAGTATAGCGTCTGCAGGTCGCGCAGGCCGCCGCGGCCTTCCTTGATGTTCGGCTCGACCAGGAACGGCGTTTCGCCGTAGCGATGGTGGCGCATGTCGCGCTCGGCCTGCTTGGCGGCGATGAAGCCGCCGGCGCCGGCCTCGTTGCAGCACAGCAGGAAGCGGTTCTCGAACAGGCCGAACAGCGCGGGGTCGCCGGCCAGCAGCCGCGCGTCAATCATGCTGGTCCGCACCGTCAGGTCCCGCCCGGCATCGGCGATGCATTCGTCCACGGAGCGGGTGGCATGGCCGACCTTGAGCCCAAGGTCCCACAAGAAATAAAGCATGAACTCAACGGCGGCCAAGCTGCGCGGCCCCGGCGCGTCGGCGGTGATGAACAGCAGGTCTATGTCGCTGAACGGCGCCAGCACGCCACGCCCATAGCCGCCGGTGGCGACGACGGCCATCGGCTCCTGCGCCGTCGCAGCCTCGACGTCGGCGACATGGCCGTGGGCGTAGTTGTATAGCGACAGGATGACGCCATCCGTCAGCCGCCCCAGCAGACGGCCCGCCTGCAGGCCGCTCATGCCGCCGTCCTCAAACCCTTGCTGAACGTGGTGCTGCAGTCGGGTCAGGTAACGCCGGAACACGCCGAGCACCGCGTCGCGCGGTGGAGGCTGCCCGTTGTCGGACAGGGCGCCCAGCGACGACGCCAGGATGGCCATGGCGTCGTCGGGCTGGTCGGGCAGGGGCAGGGGGCTGAGCATTACGGCGATGCTAATCCGGGTTGCGGCGGCATGACAGCCGCGAGTGTCCTCAAGTGATATATCAGTTCCAGCGCCTCGCGCGGGCTGAGCCGGTCGGGGTCGGCGGCCAACAGGGCTTCGCGCACCTCATCCGC